>JAGQHH010000559.1 GCA_020431945.1 Cyanobacteria bacterium HKST-UBA02
TATATGAGCCCGGAGCAGTGCCTGGGCAAAAAGGCTGACCGCCGCTCGGATGTTTATTCCCTGGGCTGTGTCATGTACGAATGTCTCACCGGCAAGCCTCCCTTCGCCGCTGACAGCGCTCTCGAGACCCTCATGAAGCATGTCAACGACGCACCGGATTTGAAGCGGCGCGAGATACCCGCCGACCTCGCCATTGCCATCGAGCGTTGTATGGCAAAAGATCCCGAGGACCGTTTTCAATCGATAGACGAGCTCATCAACTGTCTGCTCAATCCGGAGCAGACACAGAAACTCAAGCCGAAGAAAAAGCTGGGCAGAGGAAAAGTGATTGCCATCGCAGCAATGGCAATCGTGATTGGAGCCGGTCTCGGTGCCGCAAGCGCGATCATGCAATCCCACGACATCCAGGCATTTCTCTTCCCCAAGCCCTGGAACACCCTGGCTATGCAGGCTGCCAACGAGGCTTCACGCGGTCCGGGCAATTACGATCCGGCCAAAGCCCTCTTTCTGAAAGCCGTCACTCAGGCCGAGGAGGGCGGTGCCAGCGATGCCGACAGGGAAGATCTCTACAGGAAATTCGGGATGTTCCTGACCAATTCGGGAGACCGCCGCAACGCCCTGAAATACCTGGGCAAAGCCCTGGCGCTCAACGAAAAGCATCAGGAAGACTTCTTCCGGGGCTCACTGCACGACTGGATAGCGACGGTCTACCTGGACATGAACGACTACAAGCAAGCCGAGGACCATGCGAGGGAAGCCATCGCCATCAAGACCAGGACCATCGGCGAAAATCACGAGTACACATTATTTGCCGTGAGCCGCCTGGGCGACGCCCTCTGGAAAAACGGCAAAAGACAGGAAGCCGAGGATGTCTATCGCAAAGCCTGGGAGATCGCCGGTCGTGTCCATCCGAACAAAGACGACATCGACTGCTCCAACACCGCCTACTCCCTTGGAGACGTCATGGCCCTGAACGGCAAAGTAAAAGAATCGATTCCGATTCTCAAAGAGGCAATCTCTGTTTCGGCGAAGGTACTGGGTCCGGACGATCCGACCACAATTCAGCGGCGCGACTATGTGGTCAGGCTTCTCAAAGACAAGGGACACCCCTGGGAGGCGAGCATGATCCAGAAGGAGTTCTCCTCCGGAGGCGGTTGAGTGGAGCGGAGCTGAAACTGGCGATCGAAGCCGATCCGGCTCTAGAAATTTCGCTTGATCTTGTGCGAGAGGATGAACTTGGCAGTCTCTTCGCTCATGTTCTGGTTTCTGTCAGGCATGCCGACTACATACCAGCCGCCCTCGTTGCGCCAGTCCTGCCAGGCGTGATTGGCGCCATCCACCAGATATTGCGTGACCCCACCCTCTTTGCACTGACTGTCGTCATACGAGAGAGTGGTGACATCCTGTTTCTCTGATAGAGCAGGCGTGCCCACACATTCATTGGCCTGGGCGAAAGCGCCGAACTGCTGCTTGGGACGCGAGTCTTTCGTGCCCGGAATCCAGGGCGATGCCAGCCAGGACATCATGCCCCGACCCTTCTGACCCCAGAAGCCGCTGTCTCCCTGATCGAACGGCAACATATAATCCGAAGTGCCATGGGTCAGCATGATCGGCAGACCGGTACCGGCTTTCGGATGCTCCTCACCGTCCATCCAGGTGCCATGCATGATCGAGAGAGCCGCGAATTTACCCGGGCGATCGAGGACATACTGCTCGGCAGCACGACCACCGTCGGACATTCCCGCGACACCGATTCTGGTATCATCGACATTGACTCGATTGCCGACATCGGCAACGATCCGATCGAGATAAGCGCCGTCGTCATAGCTGCTGTCCGTGGGCAGGAAATTCTTGTGCCCTTGCATGTTCCAGGTTGCCGGGTCCTGCCCTATTCCGCCCAGGGCATCCACATGATGCGACTGGCTGAATGCGTAGACGACGGCGAAGCCATACTGCTCGGCAACGTCGTTCATGCTCGACTCTTTCTCCATGATCCGGCCGTTGGCCATATCGTTCCCGTTGGACGCCCCGTGCATCATCATTACCACGGGAAGAGGCTTCTGGGCGTTCTGGGGGATATAAACATCGTAGATGCGTCCGTCAGGCATGGTGACACGATTGGTCTCGCCGGCCTTGAGCTCCGAGCCCGGCTTGAGCGTATCAGCACCGGCGACCCGAAGATTCTCCGGAATCTCGTTTTTAGAATCGAGAATAGCAAGCGCGCGCTCCAGCGTCGCCCCGCTCATCTCGTCCTTGAACTCTTCACGCAGCCCCCAGCGCTCGCCGGGCTTGGCATACTTGACCCCGTGCTTCTCGGCGAAAGCCTTGTCGACCTGGGCAATCTGCTCCGGGCTCAAACCCTTGAGATTGTTCAAGATCTTAGGCACATCGGTACCGAGACCCATGATGCCGCCTTCATTGCAAGCTGCCTGAATATTATCTGCTATCTTCTGTGCATCGAAAGGCTTTTTGATGCTGGGCAGGACTTCCACGCCCGGAGTAATCACCGGCTTCTCGCCGCCATCGGCCTGCGCCAGTTTCGCATCACCGACGATGGCGAATCCGTCCTCGCCGACCGCACTGCCGTCCTTGCTCCCCGGGACCTGCCCGGTGGTCGCATCGCGACCGTTGCCCGCCAGGGCGGTGGCTCCGTGAGCGTCCTGACGGACCGTCTCGAGATGATCACCGCCACTTTCAGTTCTGTTCGCCGTGACGACCTTATCCTGGCCTGCCCCGGTACTATCGTCATTGCCCCTAGAAACCTGATTATTGCCCATTAATCCCCCTTTTCCGATACTCGAGCAACACTGAGCCCAGGGGAGGTGACGGCTCACGCCTTTTGAGTATCAGAACCATTATTCCCGAAGAACCCGGGAAGATCGCCGCGACCAGCTTTAACCATTCTGCACCCGGTGGCGCCCACTGTCACCCCGGAAAATACGTAGTCCCTCGAAATTGTCGCCCTGCTGTATAATTCGCTCCTCTCCCTCTCTAATTTCGAGGCAATATGAAACGCGAGCCTTTCCTTCGCCGCTCTCGCCTGTATCTGTCCCTGGCGCTAGCGGTCTCGTGCATGGCGGTCCTGGCCGAAAGCAGCTTTGCCATCGACCAGATGATCTGCGGGCAATGGCGGACCTTTATCCGGCGCCCCAATGCGACTCTGACCATAGACTGGAACATCGAGCCCTCCGGTCGCTATACCGTCACCTCGAACGGTCCCGGGGGCAAGCAGAGCGAGAACGGAACGATTTCCACCCGGGGCGGCACTTATTCGAAAACCACTAATATCGGTCCGGACAACGGCACATACCAGGTGATCAGCCCGGACAAATTCGTCACCGACGGGAGATTCGGCCACATCGAGTGGACCCGCGTCGCAGGCGGGGTGGCGAAAGCCCCGGTGGCGACCTTCGTGCCTCCCACCTACGGCAACTCGGGAAACACCCGGAGCAACTACCAGCAGGTCCCGGCGTCCCAGGGCTACAACCCCGATTTCAACCCGCGCTCGAAAGCCTGGGAGAACATGGGTTATGGCAAAGCCGGCACCACCAGAGACCAGAGCGGCTGGACCCCCGGCAACAATGCTCCGGTAGCCGCCCTGCAGGGAGCGGACCTGAAGACCCTCTTGTTCTCCAACTTCCCATTAAAAGGAGGCAGCGACGAAGCCGAGCAGTTCGCCCTTCCGGAGCTGGCCAAAGCGGCTGCCGGCGGGATGCGCAAACGTGACTTCCGCCTCCAGTATTAGGTCTAAATCTATGAGAAACAAAGCTATGAAAAGCAAGACAGCATCCATCCTGGCACTGGCAGTAGTGGCAGGCGCCTGGTCCCTCCCTCGGGACGCCAGAGCCGAGGACAAGCTCACCGAATGGGTAAGATCCGCACGAGAAGCCGAAGCCCGGGGACAATTCGCGGACGCCGGACAGCAATATTACTTCCTGATGAACAACGAGTTCAATGTCCCCATGTCTTACGGCGTGAAAGCCGCCCTGGGGCGCCGAGCCGTCGCCTGCCTGACGATCGCGGCGCGCAAAGAGATGCAGAGCACGCCTTCGTCGGAAGGCTGGTTCCATGCCGAATCCCTCAACACTCTCGAGCAAGCCTGGCGCAATATGATGAAGCTCGAGCCCAACTGCCCCACCTGGCCGTACTTGCTGGCCACGCGTGAATGTGCCCAGGGACGCTATGTCGAGGCGCGGACACACCTGAACATGGCGATCAAAACCACCAGCGGTCAGGCATCGGTGCGTAAGAAAGCACAGCAATTGCTGAGTCATATCGGCGTTTATGCCAGCAAAGACCACGCCAGGCTGGAAGCCGCCGACAAGGCTGCCATGGAAGCCCTCCTCTCAGGGCGCTTCATGACCAATGTCGCGGGTGGCAACCAGACCGGCTCCGACGGCTCCGGCGGGTGGCAGCCCGAAAGCATCTCGGATTCCGAGCGCCGGGCACGCAATGCCGAATACGCCGGCGACTCCGGCGCCGCAGCGCGCTTCCGCAGCGGCGGCACCACCGTGCAGGATCACTCGAAATACTGGTAAAAACCGACTTCCACTTACCGCAGGCTCAGCTCACCGGACTTCCAGACCCTGAGATTCCGGTTGTCTGCCAGGGACTTCTTGATACCATCAGCGGTAGTCTGTGTGCCAGTAAGAATCAAACACTTCAGTTTCTTGAGGGACCTGAGATAACGAAGGTCTTCATCAGTGACAGAAGCGCACGTCAGATTCAAGTTCTCGAGGTTAGTACACTTCGATAAACGCCCCCATTCACTTCGGTTTAGATTCGCGTGCCCAAGAAGCAGACTCTTACACTCAGACAGCTGCTCTTCAGAGCCCTCACGCAAAATCCGCAAGCTACCGCCAAGCTCATCGATCAGACCTTTGTATCCATCGGCCTCGCTCCATGAGGAATTCAGCTCGTCGTCAATTTTTGTTGTCTGGTTCAGAGCCTGAAGAAATTCGGAGTTATGAGGTTTGGCGTCGGCGAGGAAGGACAATTTTCCGCTCTCATAATTCTTCTGCATATCTTCGTCGATAATAATCTGATCTTTCTTTGCGTTTATGTCGAATCCGTCCAGACGTCTCAGGCGTTCCGGCTTCCTGGTGCTCTGCACGTCGCGGCTCGAGAAGAAAAAGGCGCAGCTCAAGAGGCCCACAAGAGCGAAGGCACATAAAATCACTCCCGGAACAAATGTTGAGGACCGTCCGGTAGCGGTCTCTTGAGCAATGGGAGCGCTTGCATCCATGGAAACTACCAGAGATTCGAGCGCGTCCCCAAGCTCATTCATTGACTGGAACCGATCTTCCGGTCTCTTCGCCAGCGACCTGGCAATAAGACTTTCTAGCTGATCGGAGTAGGAGTCACCTGTTTTTTCCGCAAGTCCAGGAGTTCTGTCCTGCAAGTGCATCTGCAAAGTCTCGAGCAGGCTCTCACCTTCAAAGGGAACAGAGCCTGTCAAAGCCTTGAACATGACACACCCGAGCGAATAGATGTCGCTGCTTTCGGTCAGCTTCTCACCTGAAATTTGCTCCGGGCTGACATATTTCGGACTACCGACGATCCGCCCGCTTTGAGTCTGAAAGAGGGACTCGCCCCCCTGGAAGACTTTCGCGATACCGAAATCAAGCACATAAGCTTTGAACCCGCACTCATCATTCTGAATGAGAATATTCGAGGGCTTCAGGTCCCGGTGCAATACGCCCTTCTCGTGCGCATGCCTCATAGCCGAAACGACTTGACCGAAAACTGTCTTCAACTCCTCTAGAGTCAGGCTTTTCCTCCTCTCTAACAGACTCTCCAGTGTTTCACCATCGACATACTCCATAACCAGAAAAGGCTCATGTCCATCGACCAATCCGAAATCAAGGACCTTCACGATTCCAGGATGATCCAGTCTCCCCGCTGTGCGAGCTTCTTGCTGCAATCGCTTCACCAGCTCGCCAGAAGGATCTTCAAATCGCAAAACCTTGATTGCTACCTGTCTGTCGATCAATGGATCCAGAGCCCTGTAGACTCTTCCCATACCACCTTCGCCCAACCTATCCAGGACCACATAGCGACTTGTGATTGTCCTGGGGTCAGTCTCGTCAAGAGAAGGCTCGAGGGGCTCACCCAGAACTGGTGTAGGTGTATCGTCTGAAATGCTCATGAAGGAGAACCTGGACCGCTCTCCTATTTATTCCCCGGGCTCAAAAATAGCCCACGCTCGGAGGGCAGCCGCGCAGGATCACTCGAAGTACTGGTAAGGTAGTAATTTTGGGACAATCGGCAAGCTACCAGAGCTTGAATCACTCATGTGTCTCGACTCCAAAACGCCTAGCGGGATCCGCTCTCTTCTTCGCTTGCGCTTGCGTCGACCACGCCCTGATTCCTCGAGAGAATGATCTCTGCGAGCCTGGCTTCAGCGGCAGCCGTGGAATCGAGCGGGTTGACTGGTTGGACCGACTGCAAACGCCTTGTGGCCACATCGTACTGGAAGGTGAAACGCGAAGGTTTTTCGGCGAGATCGAGGAACTCCCTAATGGGCGCCGAGCGGCTACCGGCTTTCGGGCTTCCCATTTGAACGATTCCTTCGACCCCGTACTGGGTGGCGAGCGCACCACCGGAGACACCATTTGTAGCCACGGCATCAGAAACTATTCGAGGCATCGAGTCCCACTCTCTGGCTCGCCCTATTAGAGCTTGCTTGTTTTGCGATACGAACCGCTCCGCATCCTTCCCGAAGTGAAGGTCCACGGAAAAATCGAAGAGAGTGAAGGGCCAGTCCGGCGATGTCTGGCTCCGCATGCCGTCGGCACTGCTCTTGACGCCCTGGATGCTGCCTTCGCTGACACACACAGGTCTGCCGGCGGCTGCCCAGGGAGCCCCCACTGCAAATGCTTTTTCCTGCTCCCGGCTGACCACATTCAGGTCGAGCCTGGCAGGCCTGGCGCCTGACTCATTGAGACCGGGCACTTTGAGAATGGCGAGATCCTTGATCACGTCGAGCTTCTCTATCCTGGCATCGAGCATCCGACCGGAAGGAGTCCGCACTTGAAGCTGCCGGCCGATGAGCGCCACATGCATATCGGTGGCGGCGTGCTCTTGATCGTCGATGACCACCGCCGAGCCGGCGTGGAAATCGTTCACCGAAAGAGCCAGGAGACTCGGCTGAAGCTCCGCAAGCATAGCCGCCGAAGCATCCGAGGGGGTTCCTCTCTCGTAGTCTCTCTTCTCCGGATTGTAGAAACAGCTATCCGCTTGGGTCATCAGACCGGTCCTGATTTTGGAGCAGTATTGAGATGTTAACGCTCCGGATCACGGCTGGAAATGGTCAAAATACGAAGGGCGGCCCGCCGGAACTTGTAAAGTCAGCCCGGTCGACGAACCGGACATTATTGAGGACATTGAGCCCTTCCCAAAAGCCGAAAACATGGTCACAATGAGGACTATGACCCGCAAGAGACCGGACGTCCAAAGGGAACGAAATAACAAACAATGGAGCCTGCCGTGTGGCGCGGACAGTAAAGCCGATGCAAGAAATCCATAGACGTCGATTCGAGCATGAAGACCGGATGCGGACCCTTAAGCTTCTTTCCATGAGGCTCGCTGCATTTTTCACGCTGGCGCTGCTTGCCGTCTTGATAATACTCGTGCCCCTGGTTGCCTTCGTGCCGGGCTTTCCTGACTATCTAGCATCCACCCTTGGATTTTGCCCCACACTGACCACGGTGCTCCTTCTCACCGTCGCCGTCTGCTTTGCGGCAGTAACGGTCGGCTTGAATTACATAGATATGGAAATAATCCACAGCCCTGACAGTACGCGCCAGAACAGGTCGTTCTTCCTTGCCAGCGAGGGATTCATAGCAGATGCGCTCAGCCTGGCGCAGGATGGTGTCGGAACAAACAACAACCACCCCTTCTATTCGGACGTTTCGAAAGAGGGGTTCGTCGCCCATGAGTTGCGCGAGGTCGGAGTCCGCCTATTCAGAGACCAGAAATATACTGCTGCGCTCGAGTTCTTTCTATTGGCCGGAGAAAAACTCAACGCCGAAAGCCCAGGGAAAGACCTCATCGACTACGATATCGAAAGAGCCAGGAACTGGGCGGATACAGGAAATTGCCTTGCTTCCCTCGAGCAGTACGAAGTTGCATTCGGTCCGCTGGAGAACAGCCTGGCAATTATCGAGAATCTCTCGGACGACCTTACATGCGGTACTCTTTCCGAATTGCTAGACATTCTTGCAATGATCGATTCAATGGCGAGCGAACACGGCAGAGATGATCTCACGGACCGCCAGCGCCCGGTCCGTGAACGCCTGCAAGGGTTGCTCGACGAAGGTCTTGAAAGAATGGCAGAGCGACGAGCTCAGAGAATCATCGCAGACCACTGGTTCAGATGGCCGGGAGTCCAGTCCACCGTGACCAGGGGGTAATGCAATGGTTCTGACACGATGATAAAGAGCCGCTAAGGAACTGCGGCGACGGAAGAAATATGATCTTCGCAGTCATCGACCAGGTCACGCAAACCATAGAAGTTCAAACATCCAGCCAGGGTATCGAGTATTGCACCATGGGCAATGGTCCTGCCGTTTTAGCCATTCACGGCAGCCCCGGAGGCTACGACCATGCAATGTTGTATTTCGAGGATCTGGCAGAGAAGGGCTTTTCTCTGGTAATTCCTTCACGTCCTGGTTTTCTCGGCACACCACTCGAGCTTGGGCGCACCATAGCCGAGCAGGCAGAGCTTCTTGCGGGATTGATGAATGAGCTCGGGATCGAGTCTTTCTTTCTCTGTGGTTTCTCCTGTGGTGGCGCCACCGCAGTCCGGATCGCCGCCAGATATCCGGACCGGGTTCTCGGGATGATCCTCGAGTCTCCCGTGACCATGTCATTCGCTCACGGCTCGACAGACGGGTTTCATGGCAAATTGCTTCTCTGCGATCTCGGCTCTTTCGGACTCCGTCTCCTCATCGACCATGCGCCCCTGCACAGCATAGCGCGGCTTCTCGACAGGCAGGCATCCTACAGTCGGCAACGGGTTCGTGAGGAAGCTCGCCGCATCTTCGAGGACGAAGAGACCAGGCGTCTTGCCCTGACGGTGCTGGAGCGCTGCATGCCGGCCAGCCGCAGAGTGGCAGGCATGTTGAACGATGCCGATCAGCTCAGAGACTTTGCCAATCACGATTTAGAGCTGGTGGAATGCCAGACGCTCATCGTTCATGGTTCCGCCGATGGTGAGGTGCCCCTTGCCCATGCGGAGTTCGCCGCGGAGAAAATCAAAAGGGCGCAACTGATGGTGGTGCCTGATGCCTGCCACTTGCTCTGCCTGTCTCCCCAATGGGAGCAAATTCGAAAGACCCGCCAGAAGTTTCTCGAGTCACTCTCCGGAGACCGATTGGCAATTTCTCAGTCTCACTGAGCCTTTTCATCGACATCTCTAGCAACATCCGAATCGAGAAGCTTTCCTTCTCCGTCGAATGTGAGGTGCAGGTCGGGATTTCCCTTTCGGTCGATCATGAGCTTCATGGTCAAGCCGAATAACCACCCGGCGGGTATCCAGATAATCAGGCTCCCGAAAGTAGCAGCGAAGAAGATTCCGGCAAGCGCTGAAGCAGGCACAGACCAGACGACCAGAGCCAGCACAGTAGCTGCGATTCCGGTGAAAAAGCTCATGAGCAGTCCCCAGACATTTCCCATGAGGAAATAGCGAACTGGCTTTGGCTTATTTGAAACGCTGTCTAGATAGAGCAGCGAGTTGTCCGAGATTCGTTTGCAGCTCGCCTGCAACCATTGCCTGCGGTAGCGACTTACGGGGATCCACCAGATTGGCGCCGTGAGAACGAGAAGGAGGCGCGATGTGAGATTCCATAGACACGGAATCGGCTCTCCACACGTCGGGCAGACCAGCCCGAGCCAGTTGCCGAAAGCGTTTTTGTACGCCCAGATTCTGCCCTGATGAAATGAATCGCAACCGGGACAATGCACGTATGACCGATCAGCCAGGGGAGCATCGCAACTCTTGCATACGTAGGAGACCTTCGGCGTTCTCTGACCCAGGACAAGCTCGTTGATTGCCAGACCCGGGTTCAGAATCATGTGCCAGTACATCAAACGTATGCCGAGATTCGATCCGTCCAGGGACCACTTCTCATACACATGACCTTTGCATTCAGGACATTCGAATTCTACGAGCACGCTACTTATCTGCGATTGACTTTTCCAAGGATACACGACAAAGCCGGCTTAAGATCCAGGAATTCTCAAAGAATTCGTCGATTACCCACCTTAGACAAGAATCACGGCATTCGTACACCCGAATGTGCCGGAGGCTTCGCCGGACCGATTACCAGCCCGCCGTTTACGATGCTGCCAATGGAGTTGCCGCCTTCCACCTTCTGCAAGTCATTTCTGTTGGCGGTTCTAGCTCCGCCGAGTTCTTTCAGATTGCGGTTTCTTTTGTTTGCTGCTTTTTTCCTGGATTTCATGACCCTTTCCTCCGTTGACGATTATCTCTATCATGCGGCTCAAACATGAGGAGGATATGAGGACTGGCTTTAATCCTTAAGGCGGAGATTCAAAATGAAAAAACTTGATCCCGCCGCCTATAATGGTGACAGGATCAAGTTGTGCGACTGGCAGCTACATATTGCTCGAGCGGAATTTGCCGACACCGTGCCTGGACACGAATACCCTGCCGCTCTCGACACGTGATGCCTGTACTCCGGCCCCACTCATGCCGATCCCGAGATCGATTCCACGTCCATGCAAGTCCGACACCTCGCTGCCCTGCTGCCTGTAAAGGGCACCAAGCGACAGATCGAGCCCGGATCCGATCTGCCCGTGCACCTGCCCCTTCAGTGAGTCGTCACCGCTCTTTCCTGTCAAAGCTACAGCAGGTCTGATTATGGTATTGCCGGCGGAACCGACTCCGGCGTCGACATCGAGGGAATTGTCGAACAGGCTGACACCACCACCGGCACCAACATGCGAATTCCGGCTCAGGCTCAGCTCGCCGTCCGTATGCCCGTCAATGACATCCTTGAACCCGCCGGAAGCATCATAGCCGGCATTCAACCCGGAATGATCCAGGGATACATCCCCGCCTGCAGCGCCGCCGACAGGTCCGACATGAGCATCGCCATTGGCACCAATACCGGATTTCGGTCCGAGATTGGCGGAGACTTCACCGCCACCGGAGACATTATCCTTGAGAAGGCGGCCTCTTCCATTGGCACTGGTGTGCAGGCCCTGCCTGTCAAATCCTATTCCAGCGCCCCCTTTGACCCCGGCCAGGTCTCCCAGTCCGGCCTCCAGTCCTACTGCTGATTCTCGTCCGAGTTGAGCATCGAAATCCAGGACGCCTATGTCGAATCCGAATGCCACAGCGTGATCGCCTGGCTTGTAGCCGAGCTTGATTATGCCGAGATCGATCCCTTTGAAATCATCTTCAACGGGTGCTTCAGGAGCCATCTTGCTCCTCTCGTCTGCAGGCCCACCATCCATCATGGACACGGATCCCAGAATCGGCTCGTGCGCCACTTCCTGATTTCGACCCTGATCGATATTCTGTTCTATTGCCGAGTCAATCTCCGGGTCTTGCTTGGGCGCCAGGCGCAGGGTCATGGTCTCCCAGATATAGCCGGGATTTCTTTCCAGGTGAGGGTATCTCTCAGCGTTGAGAGCAACGATACGCCTCTGCTCGGCGAGTACGGAATCAGCGCCCGGAGAGGCGTCGCCCTGCATTCGCAAACTTCGCCTTGCAATTGCCGAGAGACTATCTCCGAACTGTACCCGATATGTTCCATCGGTGGTGATCTTCAAGTCTTCGCGAATGAGCTGTCTCGAATGCTCCATCCACTCTCCGGCCAACCTTGAGTTCGTCATGCATCCATCGTTTATAGAGGTGGGGTTCGGCACATCCTTGCTAGTTTCGAATCTATCCATTGGTCTCTCCTTTAGCATTCATCCGGTCTGTAGAGTGCCGCCAATCTACCGCCAACTTGTAACAGCGCCATAACATCACCGGCGGAAAACACGTAGGGACCGGATTTTCCGCAACTCGTCCTATAAAAAAGGATCGACCCGCCGGCTGCTCCGATTTTTCGCCCCCGGTGTTATGCCATTGTTACAAGTACCAGGCATAATCCAGACAAGAGCGAGCCTTCAGGCAAATTGAGAAGTCAGCGAGGCCGGGACACATCTGTCTCGGCTTCGCTGACAGGAAGCAAGCACAATTAGGAGAAACCTTGATGAACACGACCACCGATCATTCCCTGGGGCTCATGATCTCTCTTGACCCTCAGAATCCTGACCCGCTTTTCCGACAGATGGCCATGCACTTCAAGCGATCGATCGAGAGCCTCCGGCTGAGACCCGGTCAGCTCCTGCCCTCTTCCAGAGAGCTGGCGGAGAAGCTCCGCGTGTCGAGGGCTACAGCAGTTCGGTGTTACGAAGAGCTCAGTTGCCAGGGCTATATCGAAACCATCGATGGCGTAGGCACGTTCGTGAGCAGGAAAGATTGCTCCCCTCCCAGTAGGCAGGCGAGCGCAAGCGTGAAGAGAATGCATCTGTCGTCCTGGGCCGAGGATCTCCTGGACAGAGCACAGGATAAGCTTTTTTCTCACGACTGGCCGGAACTAAACTACGGATGCGCCCCCGCCGAATTGCTACCTGTGCGCCAGTGGAGGCAACTACTGCTCTTGCACACCCGCGAGTTCAAAATCGCCAGTCTCGACTACAATCAGGATCCGTTCGGGTATATGCCCCTGCGCCGGGCCCTGGCCGAATATCTGGGCAGATCCAGATCGACCCGCTGCTCGCCCGAACAGGTAATCGTTTTTCCGTCCTCCCTCTTCTCACTGCATTTAGTATCACAAATGCTCATCGATCGAGACGACCTTGTAATTATGGACGAGCCGGGATGTCCATATGCCCGTCACACTTTCCTGCAAGCTGGCGCGACGCCCGTCTGCATTCCGGTGGACAGATCCGGGATGGTCGTCTCGGACATTGAGAAGACAGCAAGGGAACTCGGCGCTCGGGTGCCCCGGATAATCTATGTCAATCCATCACACCAGCAGCCGACCGGAGCCCCCCTTTCCATAGAGCGACGGCAGGAGTTGCTGCGCTATGCGGCCGACCGGTCAACGATCATAATCGAAGACGATGTCGACAGCGATTTCTGCCACGCAAGTTCTTCTCTGCCAAGTCTCCAGGGTCTCTCGGACTGCTCGAATGTCATTTATATAGGCAATTTCTGGCAGACCCTCTACCCTGTAGTGAACGTCGGATATCTTGTTATTCCAGATATCCTCATCGACAAGTTTACTCGAGCCTGGCATCTTCTCTACCACACATTTCAAACGCATCTGCCTGCTCTGGAGCAGCTTGCGCTCACCGACCTTCTCGATGGTGGCTTCCTCGAGCGTCACAACAGAAAATCCGGGCGTCTGTATCTGTCTCGATGGCAGGCTATGGTGAGTGCTTTCACTCGCCATCTGCGAGGGATAGCCACCCTCGCTCCGGAGCCATCAGGAATGCATATGCTCGTCAGATTCGATCAAAGCAATGCCGATCAGGTAATTCGGAAAAGCGCTCTCTCTGCGAATCTACCCATGCTAGCCTCGACTTCGTTCTACATGAGCAGGCGACCCTCCGGAGAATTCCTGGTTCCCTTCGCCTTTCTAGACGAGCAGGAAATCGCAAACAAGGTAAGCCTCTTTACTGCCATTCTACAAAATCAACCGGGCTAAAGCTCATAGCTGCCAATCCTTGCCTGCCGGACAGTCCGCGCGTGACTGGTGGGGCTCTGCATGATCGGTCAATCCCCGGGGCCGGCTCCTGCGTCCATGACAGTCCGCTGATAGCTGGCTGGGTATTGCAAGCTCGCTCAATTCCCGGGCCGGCTCTTCTCTCCCGGGCAGTCCGCCGATAGCCGGCCAGGCCCCGCCAGCTCGCTCAATCCCCGGGCCAGTCCTGGACTTCAGG
>JAGQHH010000560.1 GCA_020431945.1 Cyanobacteria bacterium HKST-UBA02
TAGACCCGCGGAGTCCGCTCGCCTTTCAGATTGATCTGACCGGCGTGCAAAACGGCCTGGACCTCGAAGACCCTGGCGATGGCACTTTCCAACCGCTCTTTTTTAGGAGCGAAGTCTCTCTGGATAAGGGAGAAGACAGCGGCATTGGCGGTGGAGCTATAAAGATCCGGATTGGTCTGCCAGGTCTTCAGATCTTCCAGGTCGAGCAGTCTCGAATTGATATCGCCGGCGATAAGATTCCAGTCGATCTGCTCGTTGCGGTCCAGGGACTCGAACTCAATGTCATCCAGCTCGCCTTTGATTTTCTTGAGACCGGCGACTGCAGCTGCAATCCCGTCCGGAGAAAAGTCCGGCAGCTTGCCATCCTGGTCATGGACTCCGAACTGGGTGGCGAGGTCGGGACGACTCTGACAGAGAAAGTCTATATACGCCTCGCTGAGATCGGCAAAGCGCTTTTGCTCCGCTGGATCAGGACCTTTGCTCCGCTTTCTGGATGCGATCAACTCGCCCTTCATATCTTTGCAACAAGTTTCCTGCGACCCGGCGGGCTGTACCGGGCAGATGGTCGCGGTCAGTGAAAGGAGAGAAAGGCTGACAGCCAGTCTCGAAACAAAATCCGTCATAAGCTCTTATCTTCGCAGCATGAAAAGACGATAAGAATAACATCTCGTACCGTTGAAATAGAAAAAAACCATTACGCAGCTTATGGAGATTGGGACCAGTCGGTGAGCATGCCCGAAGCAGGGCGAAAAGGCCGATCTCCAGGCGTGGTGCCAGCTCCGGCTCCCCCGCCCGCGGTCACAATCCTTAGTTACATAACGGAATGCGGGATCATAATGCTTGTAGAATTTGTTGACTGGAGATCTAGAGACTAAATTATGTCTGGTTACCGAATTATCGTGATGGTCAAGCAGGTCCCCGACCAGGGGTCCAAAGCCGGTCTCAACCCGGATGGCACAATCGACCGCGCAAGAGCCAAGCGGATGCTCAATCCGTTCGATCGTTACGCCCTGCAGGCGGCTCTGCACACCAAGAAGCTCTATGGCGGCACAGTCACCGCCGTGAGCATGGGACCGCCGCCGGCAGTAGAGATCCTGCTCGAAGCCCTGGAGCACGGGGTAGACCGAGCCTTTCTCCTCTCGGACCGCCGCTTGGCAGCCTCCGATACCCTGGCCACTGCCTATGCGCTTTATAAGACCATCGAGCATGTCGGTGGCTTCGATGTCATCTTCTGCGGGCTCCAGACCACCGACGGCGACACCGCCCAGGTCGGACCGCAACTGGCGGAGCGTCTCAACCTTCCCCAGGTGACCTACTGCGAGGACTTCTCTATAAAGGATGGAGAGGTAAATGCTCGCCGGATCATCGAAGGGGGACACCAGCTCGTCAAGGTGAAACCGCCGGTGCTGGTGACCATCGCCAACTCTTATCATCCCCTGGAGTACAAATCTTTCCGGGGTGCCTGGCGGGTCCAGCAGCTCCAGCGCAACACCGACGAGCTCCAGCAGTACATCAAGACCGTCACCCTCGATGATATCGGCGCCGATCCGGAGCGTTGCGGTTTGAAAGGATCGCCCACCATCGTTGCCGCCACCGAAAAAGTCGGAGAGCTTGGCGGAAGTTGCAGCATGCACGAAGGAGAAGCTCCTGATCTGCTCGTCACCGAGATGATCAAGAACAGCTCCATATCCGAGTTTCTAGTCAAAAATTGAAGGCGATCATAAGCAAGCGCGGGAATCATGAGCGAAGACAACAACAAAGAGAAGGGTGGAGACAATAATTCCGAAGAGATGCCGGATGTCTCCCAGTACTGCCCCAAGGGCGAAGTCCTGGTCGTGGCCGAGCATATCCTCGGCGATCTCCAGCCTGTCACCCTGGAGCTTCTCGGTGCCGGTCGTATCCTCGCCGACAAGATGGAGCGCAAACTCCTCTGTCTGGTCATGGGCCACGACCTTGGCGACATCCCCCAGACCCTGATCGAATATGGTGCCGACCAGGTCTTCGTCGCCGACCACCCGGAGCTCAAGAATTACCGCACCCTGCCTTATCGGCGGGTGGTCTGCGATTTCCTCGAGAAACTGCCCGAGCCTCCTCATACCTGCCTCCTGGGCTCCACCACCACCGGTCGGGACCTGGCTCCGCGTATAGCCGCCCATTTCGACACCGGTCTCACCGCCGACACCACCGAGCTCGATATCGGTCCCTACGAGCACAAGAGCAAAGTCGACCCCAGCAAGATCGGTCTTTATCCGAACTGTCTCTACGCGATCAGACCCAGTTTCGGTGAGAGCCTCAAAGCGAGAATTCTCGGTCCCTGGAAAAACCCCCAGATGGCCACTACAAGGCCCGGAGTGATGATCCCACTCAAGCGCGATCCCGATCGCAAAGGGAAGATCGAGAAGATTCCGGTCAACCTGCAAGACATCGATCAGAGGCTGGTAGTCGCCGATGTGGTGCGTGAAGTCGCCACCGGCATCAAGCTCACCGAAGCCGATGTGATCGTGAGCGGCGGATACGGTCTCGGCACCGAAGACGGCTTCAAGCTTCTCAAAGAGCTGGCAGACTGCTTCGAAAACTCCGCCGTCGGGGCTTCCCGTAAAGTCGTCGACCTCGGCTGGATTCCGTACCAGCACCAGGTCGGTCAAACCGGCAAAACAGTGCGTCCAAAGCTCTATATCGCCTGCGGCATCTCCGGAGCGATCCAGCACCGGGTAGGCATGTCCAAGTCCGGGCTGATCATCGCCATCAACAAAGACCCGGATGCTCCGATCTTCAAGTTTGCTCATCACGGTATCGTCGGTGATGTCTATCAGATAGTCCCGGAGATGATCAAACAGTTCAAAAAAGTACAGTCAACAGATAAGTCAACAGATCAGGGGGTCGAGGCAGTTGTCGGAACGCATTGAATACGATCTTTTGTTAGTCGGAGGAAGCCCCTCCAATCTTGTCCTGGCCTACCATTTCCTTCAGATGGCCAAGGACAGCGGCAAAGAGTTCTCCATTGCCATACTGGAGAAAGGCAAAGAGTTCGGCAGTCACGTGATGAGCGGTGCCGTCTCCAATCCCCACGTGCTCAAGAAAATCTGGCCCAACTTCGAGGAGCTCTCCTTCCCCATCGAAGCAGTCTGCAACGACAGCAATATGTCGGTTCTGGGCACGAGCAAGAAATTCGACATTCCCAGAAAGCTCTACCCGAAGTCTTTCGATAAGAGCGGCTATCTCGTCCTCACCCTCAGCCACGTCGTCAACTGGATGGCACACCAGCTCCAGGAGAAGGACAAAGAAGTGGAGAACGTCACCATCGACCTCTTCACCGGTTTCTCAGCGCACAAAGTGGTATTTGAAGAAGGTCGGGTGGCCGGCGTCGCCGTCACCGAGAATGCCTCATCCGAAGAAGACTATGTCTACGCAAAATTCACCGCATTCGGTGACAAAGGATTCATCTCCCGGGATGTCATCGATCACTTCCAGCTCAGAGACTGCCCGCAGATCTGGTCGGTGGGCGTCAAAGAAGTCTGGCAGTGCGAAGAAGACTACCAGGGAAAAGTCTGGCACACCCTGGGCTGGC
>JAGQHH010000561.1 GCA_020431945.1 Cyanobacteria bacterium HKST-UBA02
GAAAAAACGCGGCATGTTCGCCAGCAAAGTGCCCACCGAGCCGCGCTCCCAGCTTGCCGGCGCCGAGGGGGGCGTGACCAAACCGGCTCTTGCCGGTATGCTTTTCATGGATGTGGTCAATACCATCGCACCGGCAATAGTGGCGCCCATAGTGATTCCGCTTTCCACCCAGAGCGCCCAGCGCGGCATCGACCAGTTCAATAACAACGATGCCTCTCTCAGCCGTCAGGGCGATGTTGTAATACCCTGAAGTATTATCAGCTTTTGTATTTTATAGGGTACAAAGAAGCATATAGACAGGTGCTTCAGGGCTGATTATGGGTTCGAATGTCATTTTCAAGAGAAGGGGTTTGCTGATTGCAGCATCTACCGCACTCTTGTCGATCTGGCTCGGCCTGGCTGCATTTGCCGATGAGTCTTCTTTTCAAGGCCATGAGACCACCGGTCCCACCCGGGACGTCGTCGAGCTGTCCCAGCGGGCTATCGAGGCTATCGGTCTGCAGCTCATCGACGTGAAGAAGAAGCCTCTTCCTCTGGAAATCGTTACCATGGGCGCCATCGAGGCTATGCCCACGAAAAGCTATGTGCAGCACGCCCTCCTCTCCGGGCGAATCTATGACGTCAACGTCGAGCCCGGCGATGTGGTCAAGCGCGGTCAGATCCTCACGATTCTGGACAGCCCGGAGATCAACCGCATGGCTGCCGAGACTCTCAACGCCAAAAACACCATCGAGTCCGAGATCAAGACCAAGAAGTCCAATTTTGCTGCCCAGCGCAAGCAGTTGAAGGCTCGGGTAGACCTGGCCCAGGCTACTTTCGACCGCCAGACCACTCTCTTCAACGAAAAGATCGGCTCGCGCAAAGAGCTCGAGATGGCCACCGCCGAGCTCAAGGTCGCCGAAAGTCAGCTCGAGAACGTCAAGCAGCAAGAATCGGTGGAGCTCGAGGCTCTGCAGGTGAAGTTGAAAGTCACGGTCCAGTCTCTTATCGACCGGATGAAACAAATCGGGGTCGGCGATGACGCTGTGCGCGAGATGCTTCGTACCGAAAACACGATCCTGCGGGTTCCGGTGCGAAGCTCGCGAAACGGCGTCGTTACGGAGATCCACGCCAACCCTGGCGAGACCATCAATGACCAGGACCCACTTTTCGAAGTCATCGAGATAGATGTGGTCTGGGCTACGGCTGACATCTACGAGAACGACATGGACCGGGTGAAAGCGGGTCAGCAGGTTTTCGTGAGGGCCAAT
This sequence comes from Cyanobacteria bacterium HKST-UBA02, assembly GCA_020431945.1. The sequence continues at coordinate 1,251 of JAGQHH010000561.1, forward strand.
GCGATTCCAAAGCAGGTTTTCAGCGGGCTGATTTCTTATGTCGGTAGCCAGGTGAATCCTACCAAGCGGACATTGCCGGTGCGAGTGAAGATCAAGAATCTGGACGGCAAGCTCAAGCCCGACATGTTCGTGGAGCTCAGGATCCAGACCCATGAGCCGGCCCAGGCGATTATTCTCCCCAAAGAAGCAGTAGTGGAGAAAACCGGTCACTTCGGCGTCTTTATCGAGGTCAAGCCTGGAGTCTATCAGCTCAACATGGTGGAGCTCGGGAGAAGCCTGGGTGATGAGGTGGAGATTCTGGCGGGCCTCACTCCCGGGCAAAAGGTCGTGAGCCGGGGGGCTTTCCAGCTCGACGCCCATCTCCTCAAGTCCCGGGGGAACACCGATGCTTTCAGCCACCCTACCGAAGGGCACGAGCACGACCATGAGAAAGCTCCGGGCAAGGGCGAGGGGGAAAGCGGACTGGCTTCGGCAGCCGGCAAGCTGACACCGGTATTGCTGGTGGCAGCCATGATTTTCGGCAGTGTAGCGACTGCGGTTTTCCTGCGCCTGACCGGTCGCGAAACAGGCAAGCGCGAGGCGGAGAAAGCTTCCCTGGAGAAATCGGAAGAGACCACCACCAGGTGAGGAGGAGACGCTAGATGCTGAACAGTCTCATCTCCTGGTCCATACAAAATCGCTTTATCGTGCTGGTTCTGGCAGCGGTGCTTATCTTTTGCGGTGTGCACATGTCCAGCAAAGCGGATATCGATGTGCTCCCCGAGTTCGCGCCACCACAGGTAGTGGTAGAGACCCAGGCGCCGGGAATGGTGCCCGAGCAGGTGGAGGCACTGGTCAGTATCCCTCTCGAGTCGATTCTCAACGGCATGCCTGGTGTGGACGATGTCCGCTCGCTTTCTCTGCCCGGCGTCTCGGTCATCACGGTCATCTTCGATTACGGCAGCGACATTTACAGAGCCCGGCAGGTAGTCTCCGAGCGGCTCCAGATGGCGACATCCAGGCTCCCCGATACGGTGAAAGCACCGACGATGCTTCCCCTGATGCCGGCTATCGGCGATGTCCTCAAGGTCGGTCTCCTTTCCGAGAAAACACCCCTTATGGACCTTCGCACCCTTGCCGACTGGGAGATCAAGAACCGTCTCCTGGCCGTTCCGGGAGTGGCCAGAGTGCTGATCATCGGCGGGGAGACCCGAGAGTATCAGGTCCTGGTCAGCCCGGAAAAGCTCAAAGCTTACAACGTATCCCTTTCGGAAGTGGTGAAAGCCGTCAAGCAGGCGAATTCCATCGCTCCCGGGGGATATCTCGTCACTCCGGATCAGACCATATCGATCCTGGGCAGCGCCCGGGTGAAAAAGCTATCTGAGCTGGCTGACTCCGTGGTGGTGGTCCGGGATGGTACGCCTGTCCTGCTCAGGCATTTGGCCAGGGTTTCGGTGGCACCGGCGTTCAAAGTCGGAGACACTGTGATCAACGGTCAGCCTGGTGTTTATATCTATGTCACCAAGCTTCCGGGCGTCGACGGTCTCAAGCTCGATCGGCGTCTGCAGGCGGCTCTCAAAGAGCTCAAAGATGCCCTGCCTGCCGATGTCCAGATCGTCCAGGTCTTCAATCAAGCGAACTTCATCAAGCGATCGATCAATAATGTCCTGGAGGCTCTCGGTCTGGGCGCCTTTCTGGTTGTTCTGGTTCTGGCTGTTTTCCTCCTCAACTGGAGGACCTCGATAATCAGCCTGGTGGCCATTCCGCTTTCGATCATCACCGCCCTTCTTGTCCTCAAATTCACTGGGGGAACAGTCAATACCATGACCCTGGGCGGGCTCGCCATCGCTGTGGGGGAAGTGGTGGATGATGCCATCATAGACGTGGA
>JAGQHH010000562.1 GCA_020431945.1 Cyanobacteria bacterium HKST-UBA02
CCCGCCGTCAGACCGACTCTATCGATGCCCTGAAAAAACTGCGCGGTATCAGAATCGATCAGGTAAGACGATTCGCCGAGGATATAAGCGATTGTGTACGCGCCGGTAAAGCGATCCCGGACAAAGAGTGCCCGAGCTTTCCTTCCTCCCGGGCTCCCTACAAGAGCGAGATCCTCACCGCCGATTTTCTCTTCATGGTGCTCAAGCTCCTGAGCAGCGATCTCGATCTGGCCACCGAGCATCTCGCCACAAGAGACGAGCTGCAGGCCCTGGTCCGCCTGAAAGACAACCAGCTCGACAAGGACGACGCCAAGCATCGTCTCCTCACCGGCTGGCGGCGAGAAGTCGCCGGTGATGTCCTGGTCAGCATCCTCCAGGGAGAAGGTGTTACCTTCGATGTGACCAGCCAGAAAAACGGTGCCCGAAGCCTCGAGATGAGCCTGAAAAACAGCTAGCGCGCCCGAGAGCACCGCCTGAAGTGAGCCATTCCGATTTCGAGCCCGGTGATTTGATTGCAGACCGTTATACGGTCATCGAATTGCTCGGTAAAGGCGGCATGGGCAAAGTCTTCCGATGCCGAGACAAGCTCCTGGACAAAGAAGTGGCAATCAAGCTGCTTCTCAGTGTCGACGCCGAAAAGGAAGCCATGCGCTTCCAGATCGAAGCGAAAGCCACAGCCCGACTCAATCATCCCAATATTTTGCGAATCCTGGACTTCGGTCAGACCGAGAGCGGCGAGCTCTTTCTGGCAGCGGAGTATCTGAAAGGGCGCAGCCTGGCAAGTGAAGTAGACGGATACGGGCCCTACAAAGTAGAAGAGGCTCTGGACCTGACAGCACATGTGGCCTCGGCTCTGTCCCACGCGCACAAGAACCACGTCCTGCACAGGGACGTGAAGCCAAGCAATGTCATGCTCGTAGACGAAGAAGATGGCAGTCGCACAATCCGCCTGGTGGATTTCGGGCTGGCCAAAGTCACAGCCCATGACGACAGGCTTACCGGCACCGGGGTGGGACTGGGATCGCCTGCTTACTGCTCCCCGGAGCAGGGAGACGGCAAAGCCGTGGACGAGCGCTCGGACATCTACAGTGTCGGCTGCTTGCTCTTCTATCTGCTGACCGGGCACCCGCCCTTTCAAGCAGACAATCCCCTGGCGACGATTTTCATGCATCTGCAAAAAGAGCCCCCGACTCTCGCCGAGAAAGGAGGCACCGACTTTCCAGCACCGGTGGAGGCACTTGTGGCTAAGTGCCTGGCCAAGAAACCATCTGAGCGCCCGCAATCCTGTGACGAATTGATCGAGTTGATAGCTGAAGCGCAGAGAGACGATCCAGATGCAGAGCCGGTCCTGCAGGATGGGTCTGAGAAAAAAGGACCGAAGGGTAAAAAGGTCCTTGTTATAGCTGCAGCAAGCCTCGCAGGAGTGCTTTTAGTCCTGTTAGTTGTTTTCGGAATCGATCAGGCACTGTTGTCCGGCTCTCTGACCAACCGGATGCTGGCCCACAAAGGAACCACAAGCAACGAGCCCAGAGGTCCGGTCATCGTCGATCACAGCGAAGCAGTCGAGCTCGAGGGCACATGGACGGACAACGACCTGAGACGGCTGATCAAGGACCCTAATTTTTTCCAGTTCATGATGAATGATCAGAAAAAGGTCCGGGGAGACGGTCTGGTCGTCCTGGAGAGATCTCATGCCGAAAACGTTGACCTCAAGGGTTCTGGCATCGATGATCGGGCCTTCGATCATCTCAGCAAGATGAAGGGCATCAGGGAGCTCATCCTGGACAACTGTATCAACATCACCGATAGCGGTATCATCAAGATGGCTGGATCGAAAAGTCTCGCGCGCCTGCACCTGGCTGGAACCCGGGTGACCGACAAGATCTTCGAACCTCTAAGCAGGTGCCCCGAACTGGATCATATCGACCTCAGCAATTGCCACCAGGTCACCGGCAAGAGCTTGGGCAAGATGCAGAACCTGGCTTACCTCATCATGGAAGACGATCCGAACATCAAGCCTCAGTTGAGCGTTCTCAAGACTCTGCCGAAGTTGACCGAGCTCAATTTGAGCAATTGCGCCCTCGGGGACAGCGATCTTGCTGAATTTAAGGATCTCAATCTGGAATCGCTGAAACTGAGAGGCAATTACATCACCGATGACGGGATTATTCAGTTACAGTCCTTGCGTAGTTTGAAACGACTCGACCTGTCTAATTGCACTCGTGTCACCCTGAAAGGAATCAAAGCCCTCAGATCGAAACTTCCCGAAAATGTCTCGGTTTTGCCGGATCTGGACCAGGCAACCAACCCCTCCATCGATCCCGCCAACAAACCACACCTCGTGCAGCCTTCCGGCGCCCACAAGTTCCATGAGGCATTCGGAGAATGGCGAGCGAAAGATATTCCGCTCAAGATCGGCAACGATGTCACCTATCTTCGATTTCGAGAAATGGACAACGACCTTTCCGGTTTCGAGCAGCTCAAAGAAAGCAAACTACGAATTCTCGATCTCACGAAATGCTCAATCAGAGATAAAGATCTCGAGCACCTCAAAGCACTGCCCAACCTAGAGCACCTGCTGCTCAACGAATGTCACAACATAACCGACGAGGGAATAGGCCGGCTCCGCTCCATGCCGCTTTCGAGCCTGGAGCTCCTGGAGACCAATATTACAGACAGAGGAGTCGCCTACGCAGGCGAGATCAAGACTCTCCGAAATCTCAATCTCGAACGCTGCCCGAATATCAAGGGCAGTACCCTGGGAACTCTCAAAAGCGTGCGCAGTATCAGTCTGAAAGATAGCAGCGGTCTGGACGGAAAAAACCTCGGCAAGCTACTTTCCATACCCCATATCGACCATCTGGGTCTCAGCAATGTCGGTCTGAAAGACAGCGATATCGCCTCGATGGCCGGCGTACACGTCCGGCGAATCCATCTCTCGAACAACCCCGAGCTGGGCGATAAGACTCTGGCGGTCCTTTCCGCCCTGAAAGACCTGGAATGGGCAGAGGTCTCCGGTTGCCGCCGCATTACCAGGAAAGGTATAGATCAGTTCTACGAGCGCACCGTGAGCGAAGGTCGAAACGTCGAGCTCCACGGAGTTCAACGCTAATGGAAAGAGGGGATCTGATAAACTCAGAAGCTTATGTACGACGATCTGGACGTTGAGGTCGATGATGTCATAGACGGGCGATACCGCGTCCTGGCCTTGCTCGGCCGGGGCGGTATGGGCAAGGTCCTGCGTTGTTACGACGAGATGCTCGATAAAGAGGTCGCCATGAAGCTCATGCTCGACCTCGATGCCAACATCTATGCAGCCCGGTTTCAGAAAGAGGCCCAGACCACCGCCCGGCTCTCCCATCCGAACATAGTAAGGGTCATGGATTTCGGTCAGACCGGCGGCGGAGAGCTTTTCCTCGTAATGGACCTGCTCGAAGGTCGCAGCCTTCAAGACCTCCTCCTGGACAAGGGCTCCCTCTCGGTGGAAGAGACCCTGGAGCTGGCCAGACAAATTGCCTCGGCCCTCGGTCACGCTCACCGCCACGGTGTCCTGCACCGTGATGTCAAACCGAACAATATCATGCTCGTTCGGGGAGACACCGGCAGAGATCAGGTGAAAGTGGTGGACTTCGGTCTCGCCCGCTTCGTAGGCGATGACGAGCGCCTCACCGGCACCGGCGTCGGGCTGGGCTCTCCTCCTTATGTCTCTCCGGAGCAGGGAGACGGCAAAGAGATCGACGAACGGGCCGACATATACAGCTTCGGTTGCCTGCTCTTTGCCATGCTCACCGGCCAGCCGCCATTTCTGGCGGACAATCCCCTGGCTACGGTGCTCATGCATATCAAAAAGCCTCCACCTACCCTGGCCCAGATCAAAGGATCCGAATTTCCCCGTCCTGTGGAAGAGCTGGTGGCTCGCTGCCTGGAGAAATCCCCGGCCAGGCGTCCCCGGTCATTCGAAGTTCTCGAAGAGGAGATCAAATCACTTTCCGACTCGCTCAAGTACGGAACATACAATCTGGAGCTCGACGAGAGCTTCGATCCGTCCTCTAGAAAGCGCTTGAGCCTCAAGAAATTCTCGGTGATGGTAGTGTCATCGCTGCTTCTGCTGGGCACAGGCATCATGTTCTTGATCGACCAGTCTCTCTTCTCTGGCGATATCACCCGCAAGCTTTTTCATCTTCCGGAGCGCCAGGTGGAGCTCACCGAGAGACAGAAACTGGCGGTAATGACCCAGGGTGTCGATATCGGAGCCGATACCACCCGGGCCCTGGAAGAGAAGAAGCTCACCCCCAGCATCGACTACAAGCCCCAGTTCCAGATGTATATGCTTACCGGTGAGTGGACCGACAAGAAACTGCTCGAGCTCTCTGCGAAAGACAAGGCGAAATTCGAGCTTCTCCAGATCCGCAAGCAGAACATCGACGGCTCGGGCTTTGCTGCTCTCGAAGACACGGCTGTAAGGCACCTGGATCTGAGCGATTCGGCAGTACAAGATCCATCGATGAGACACCTGATCAAGATGAAACAGCTTGCCGAACTCGTTCTCAACAAATGCACCAACCTGACCGACGAAGCGGTGAAGATCCTGATGTATTCACCATCACTGGTATCACTGCATCTTTCCTATACGAAGATCACGGACAAGGCACTGGACTATATCGGTGAGGCAGGCAAGCTCATCACCCTGAACCTGACCGACTGCAAGGGCATCACCGGTAAGAACATTGGCGTTCTCGGTAAGCTCGAGCATCCACGAGCTCTTACGATTCTCGTCCTCGACCGCACGGCATTCGAGCCCCGTTTCACCAGCGAGCTCGCTAAAGTGAAAGGGCTGCGAACCCTCCATATCGCCTCTCTCGGGCTCAGCGACGGCGATGTCGAGCATCTCAAGCATCTCAGCCTTGCCGACCTCAATCTCTCCGGCAACGAAAAGCTGACGGACAGATGTCTTCATACTCTCAAGGAGATGAAGACTCTTACCAAGATCGATCTGCGGGGCTGCCCGGAGATAACCGCAGAAGCCGTGGCAAAGTTTCGCTCCGAGTCTGCCGGCCCGCTGGAGGTGCTCAATTGATGAAGGTAAAAGTTGCTACTACGCAGTATTTCCTCAGACCGGTAAGCTCTTTCGATGATTTCGCCTGCCAGGTCGGGATGATAGTGCGGACAGCAGCAAGCTACCGGGTGAGCCTCCTGGTCTTTCCCGAATATTTCACCTGCCAGCTTCTCAGCCTCTTCCCAACCGGTGAGGATATGAGCAAGTCGATACGCAGACTGGCTGAATACCGCCGGGAATTCATCGAGCTCATGAGCGAGCTTGCCTCGATCCAGGAAATGTATATAGTTGCCGGCACCATACCCAGCGCCGAGGACTCGAAAGTCTTCAACGACTCTTTCATATTTTCTCCCGAAGGCAAATTCGGAGTGCAGGGAAAAATTCAGTTGACCCGCTTCGAGGTCGAGGAATGGTTGGTGAGCCCCAGAGATGAGCTCAAGGTCTTCGATACGGCAATGGGAAAGCTTGCCGTGAATATCTGCTATGACGTGGAGTTCGCCGAGTTCGCCAGGGCCGCTGCCCTCTCCGGTGCTCGACTCCTTCTGGTGCCATCCTGCACGGACGACCGTCAGGGCTTCGTGCGAGTGCGTTATTGCGCCCAGGCAAGAGCCATCGAGAACCAGCTCTATGTAATCCAGTCATCCACCGTCGGCTCCCTACCCGATATCCCGGACCTGGCACTCAACTACGGTCAGGCGTCGGTGCTCACCCCCAGCGATTACGGCTTTGCTCGAGACGGCGTCCTTGCCCAGGGAGAACCGAACCAGGAGGCCCTGGTGATCACCGAGATCGATCTGGATGCCCTGGAAGAAGCCAGGAAAAACGGCACCGTCAGACCACTTCTAGACAGATCTCGGAAGGACACCAGTGATATTGAGGCCCGGGTTGAGAGCCTCTGAAAATCATCCATAATGATCACATGCAGAAGCTGGCCCGTTCCACGAGCATCGGTATCAAAGAGAAGCATCAGGTAGCCGATGCTGCCGCTCACCTCGGCTACCGGGTGACCACAGCCGATGTCTCAGCCAGGACCGGGCTTCCTCTCTCGGTAACCGAGATTCTGCTGAACCAGCTTGCCGCCGACACCGGCGGCTCAGTGGAGGTAGACGAGAGGGGCAAGCTCGTTTACCGGCTGCCCCCGGGTTTTCGCAGCATATTCCTGGGACGGCGCTTGAAAGCAGCTCTCAAGCCCATCCTCGTGCCTGCATATCATGCCGGCGCCTATCTTTTCCGGTGCTTCATGGCGATCATGCTGATGGTCTCGCCGGTGATGATCGTTTCTATCTATTCCATGGCTCTCACCAGGGAAGGCAAGGTCAGGGACCGGGAGCTCCTCAATCTATTGGGTCCCTTCCTGAGCCTCTTCGCCTGGCACTACGACCCCAACGATCTGGAAAGACTCCCCTCTTATCTTCAGTATCCTCCGGAAACGAATTCCAGCTATGCCTACGATATAGTCACCTTTCTCCTGGGCAACTCCTATTCCTACAGGGACGAAGGCGAGAGACAGTGGCGATATATAGCTACTCTTATAAGGACGAATTCGGGGGTGGTGACCAGCGAACAACTGGCGCCTTACACAGGATCGAGCTTTCAGGACGAGTATTCGGTAGCCTCGGTGCTGGCCCGGTTCGACGGCCATCCGGAAGTCACCGCCAGCGGTAACATCGTCTATGTTTTCCCATCCCTTCAAGTAAGCACCAGCGAAAATGTCGCCGACGAGTTGCCGGAGCTATTCGAGGAAAAGAAACTCCGCTTCGGAAGCGCCCGGGGAAGTCGAGCCACATTCCTCTGGTCTTTCGCATTCATGAATCTGCTTTTCTATCTTCCCCTGGCCAGGGCCATGAACTGGCTGGCCGAGCCCACGCCTGAGTCGGTCTTCGCCTGCATATATGTGACTTTCGGGATGCTCTTCGCCGTCATACCGGCCTGCCGTCTGATTCTTACCCTGGTTCTCAATCTCTTCATCGATTTGCGCAATCGCCAGCGAAGAAGAAGTCTTGCCCTGCTTACCGAGCCATCTCCGGACCTGGTAACCAAGCTGGAGGAAGCCAAACGATATGCCAGGGATCTGGACTATATCGACGGCAGCAAGCTCGAATATCATACAGGGGCGGATCTGATCGAACAGGTCTTCGGTGACACAGTGCCGGATTATATAAGGCAGAACAAAGGCCGGGTAGTGACCGTGGAGCCAGAGCAGGCTCCATCGATCAAGAAGCTGGGAGAGGTTCTCGACCCTGATTCATTGTTCCTGATCAATCCCCCGGCCGGCAAAGCCGGTCTGGCGCTTTTCGGCAGCTACCAGGGAAGAAGCGTCTTCGTGCTGATTGAGCAGACCGAATGGGATCACGACAGGATCGAGATCGCCCTTGCCTGCCGGACTGATTTAGATCTGGAAGTCGCCAGACCGATTCCGAAAAACTTCGTCTCCTCGGCATCCTTCAAGGAAGTAGCGGTGACCAGGCTGAGACGATTCTTTCCGGCGCTGGTGGTCTACCGTCCGGCTAGCGAGCCGGAACCGGAATGGCTTATAGAGGATCAAGAGTTCAAAGACATCCTCACCGGGATATTCCGCCGGCACAACGTCGAGAGGGTCGTGGTCAGAGAAGGGGTCCGGATAATCAAGAAAGCCTCAGGACTGAGCAAGCTCCATGATCTCCTGCAAGAACTCTGGAATCTGGCTGAATTAATCGAAGATCTCGCCGAAGATCCCATTGAAGATCTCGATGAGAATCCCGATCAAGAGCCCTTGATCGAAGAAAACGCCTGAAGAGCCTCATTGCGAGCCGTGCCATGATCGACCACCGGTCGCGGATAATTCGCTCCGAGCTCGACCCCGGCAGCAGCCAGCACCAGAGGCGGTGCCTCCCAGGGCTTGTGAATATAGCTCGTCGGCTGGTTCTCGAGCTCGGGAACCCATTCTTTTACATACTCACCTTCCGGATCGAACTTCAAGCCCTGCAAGATAGGATTGAAGATCCGGAAATAGGGAGCGGCATCGGCGCCACATCCGGCAGCCCATTGCCAGCCCAGAGTATTGTTGGCGATATCGGCATCCACGAGGGTATCGTAGAACCAGCGAGCCCCTTCGAGCCAGGAGATTCTGAGGTCTTTGGTAAGAAATGAGGCGACGATCATGCGGACCCTATTGTGCATCCAGCCTGTGCTCCAGAGCTGTCTCATGCCGGCATCGACTATTGGATAGCCGGTGAGACCTTTCTGCCAGCGCAGCAGGTTGTCCGAATCGTCTCGCCAGGGAAAGCGCTCGAAGTTCGAGCGAAGCGGACGACCGGCAGTCTCCGGAAAGTGATAGAGAATATGATGAGCGAACTCGCGCCAGCCGAGCTCTTTGAGGAAGACTCCGGCACTTGCTGCTTCCTGCCTGGAAAGCTCCGTCATGACTTCGCTTGCTTCGATCCAGATCCGGGCCGGGGAGATCTCGCCGAAATGAAGATGGGGCGAGAGATAAGACACCCCGTCGCGAGCCGGTAGATCGCGCAGGGTGCTGTAACCACCTACGACACCATAGAGAAACTCCGAGAGGCGAACCTTCGCTCCTTCTTCTCCCGGACTCCACATTTTGCGGAATCCCTCCGCCCAATCGATTCGAGGCAGCAGTCCGAGCTCGTCGAGGGAGAGTCCTGAAGAAGCTTTCCAGGCAGGAAGCGGCAGGCTCGCAGGAGGACCATAGAGACGCGCCAGACAGGCTGTCTTGATATCGGTGGATGTGCAGGACTTCCAGAAGGGGGTGAAGACTTTATAAGGAGCGCCATCGCCGGTGGCTACCTGCCAGGGCTCGAATAGAAGACCGCTGTTGAAGGATTGACATTCCACCCCGCGTTCCAGGAAATGAGCCGTCACTCTCTTCTCCTGCTCCACCGCTGAAGGCTCGTAGCGACGGTTGAAGAAAAGTCTTCTAGCACCGGTAGTGTCAGCGAGCTCGGCTAGGACATCCTGAGGAGCTCCCCGGCGAATGATCAATCGCGACCCGAGCCTCTGGAGACCGGCGTCGAGTTCAGCGAGGCTGTGATGAAGCCACCACATGGAAGCCTCTCCCGGTCTCAGACCCCCGTCTTCCCCGGGGCAGTGGATATAGACAGGCAAGACCGGCGCTCCTGAAGAAGCGGCCCGGGAGAGAGCCGGGTTGTCTGCGATTCTCAGATCCTGGCGAAACCACAATATCGAAGCATCGGCGGTCACTTGAGAGCAGCCTCCAGAGCCGAGCTCAGCTCTGCGTGCTTGTAGGAGAATCCGGCTCCGCAGAGCTTTTCCGGTAGGACCCGGGCGCTCGCGAGAAGCAACTCGTCAGCCATCTCGCCCATGAGGATTTTCAAACCGAAAGATGGTACGGGGAAGATAGTAGGACGGCTGATCACCTTGCCGAGTACTTTAGTGAACTGCGCATTGGTGAGAGGCTCCGGAGCGACAGCATTCACCGGTCCGGACAGATCGCTGTGCTCGATGGCGAAGAGGACCATCTCGGCGAGATCTTCGTTGGCAATCCAGCTCATATATTGCTTGCCCGAACCCAGGGGTCCACCGAGACCGAGCTGGAATGGCGGGAGCATCTTGGCGATCGCCCCGCCACCTTCGCCAATCACCACTCCAATCCGTAGGTTGACCACTCTGATCCCGGCATCGGAAGCCGGAGCGGTAGCCCTTTCCCAGTCCCGACAGACCTCTGCGAGAAAGCCTGATCCCGGTTTACTCGCTTCGGTCAGCTCCTCGCTGCCGCGATCGCCGTAGAAACCGATAGCGGAGGCTGCTACCAGAACCTGGGGAGGGCTCTGGCAGGCAGCCAGGGTTTCGGCCAGCATTTTCGTGACCGCCACCCGGCTCTCTCTGATCTGTTGCTTTTTAGCTTCCGACCAGCGATCGTCGGCGATGTTCTCGCCGGCCAGATGGACCACAGCATCGTAACCCTCGAGCTTTTTGCCGTCGATTCGTCCGCTGCCGGGATCCCAGTGAACGATACCCTCACCGTCGGGACGGCGAGACAGTATCTCTACTTCATGGCCCTTCCTTTTAAGGAGCTCCACGAGCTTTTTGCCGACAAGACCGGTGCCACCGGAGACCAGAATCTTCACTTTCACTCACCTCTACTTTAAGCCTACTGCTCGAAAGTGTACGGGAAGTGAACGCTATACAGAAGCCGGCTGCTCGCTGGCGAGCTCCGACTCGACCTGGGTCGAGAGAAGATCCTTCAATTGTCTCTCTCTGGCAGCCTGCTCGGTCCGGACCTTTTTGAGATTCTCTTGAAGCTCGACGATCCTGTCCTCGCTGGTCTCTATCGCCTCCTTGAAACGATCGGCACTGGCACCCAGTGTTTTCACATTCTCCCGGGCCCGATTCTGATTGTTTTCCTCCCCGGCAATCTCAGCTTCGATACGCCGACCTTCATCGGAGAGCCTGGCAAGCTCGGCCTTTATTCCAATGGCGCCGCGCAGAAGCTTGATGAAGTCCTCATCTTTGAAGTTCTGGTCGAGAAGCCATTGCACATGATTGTGCTGGTGGCTGACATTGAAAAGACTGTAGCTCTCCGCCGATTCGGACTCGGTCTCGACTTCGAGCTCCCGGGAGGAATGATCGTCCAGTTCCAGACGGAACCGGTAGAAATTCCTGGTTGTCTCTTCAGCTTCTTGAGATTCGGGAGTCAGTGTCCAGCCATCTTTATAAGGATGCTCGATATAGACGACTTTTTTCTTCGAAGAGAGATTTTCCACGATAAATCTCCGCTTCGAAACCTGCTTGAACAAGCAAGCAATGATTCCGTCGGTGATTCGTACTTTCCAGATCGGCTTGCGCTCATAGTCCTCTCTCACCACCACGCTCACGGACTGATCCAGGGCATAGGGAAGGATCCTCTTATCATCAGGCTTCAGGACGTCGAGAAGACATTCGCCTGCATAGGAATTGCTCTCCATGACCGTCACCGGTCCAGCCTCCAGCGTGAGCCCGGTAGTGTTGACCAGTCTCACCGCGGCGAATGCGAATTCTCTATTTTGCTCTTCTTTATATATAGAAACTCGTTCGCCATCGATAATCTGCTGGACTACCGGGATCAGCGCCGAGCTCCCGCGAGGAACCGTGACCGGGTCTTTGATCCTATATTCGAAGAGCTCGCCGGTCTGCTCTCCTTCCACACCAACATCTTGAATCCTGGCGAGGCGGTCGACAAGATCGCTATCAAGAGAAAAGGAGCCGATAGCCATGGGAGCCATGGGAGCCCCGGGCGAAGCAGCGCCCCAGGAGGAGCCTGATGTAGTCTCGCAGGATTGCTGAAGAGCCATGCCTGCGGTAGCCCCTCTTTCAGGAACGAATGGGATTGAGGACTCCACCCCCTGAGCTTTTACTCTTTTTCGAAGAGGCTTAATAGGGTCGTAGAGGGGCTGGATGAAGGAGATGGGGGCAGCCGAGACCAGCGTCATATCGACATTTTCCCAGTCCTCGTCCTGGATGTTGTCCACGATCGCCACACCCTGGAGAAGGAGTTCCTGGTCCGTATTGAAAAGCAGCCTGTAGCTGGTTTTCCAGATTGGATTCGGGATTGAATAAGCGATGGTTAAATCACTTTTGCCTTTTTCATTGATCTCGACATTGAGGAGTTTCTGGTCTTTTTTCCG
>JAGQHH010000563.1 GCA_020431945.1 Cyanobacteria bacterium HKST-UBA02
GGTGCCGCCGGATTCTCTGAATCTGCTGCAGATATCCAGACCGGAGAGACCGGGAAGATTCCAGTCCAGAACGATTAGATCATAAGGATAATAAAGGATATGCTCGAGCCCGCCGGTGCCGTCGGATGCGACATCGACTACATGATTCTGGCCGAGGAGTGAGTCCTCTATTACAAATGCGATCTGAGGATCGTCCTCGACTACCAGAATTCGTGCCATGCCCCGTTTATACCCTGACAAGCCCTGCCCGAAGCGACTGCGACTCTAGTATATACTCGGTTGATGACCTCTCTGGGCCTCACACAGAAAATCATTTTGCTCGTCTCGGTGCCGCTTATAGTGGAGATGCTTTTTCTCGCCACGATAAGTGCTTCCCTTAGACAGGCGGGTGAGGCCCTGGAGCAAGAGACAAGGGCCGTAGAGGCGCTGGTCTGTGTCAATGGGATCCTCAATGACGTCATGTCCCGTAGCGCTGCGGTGCTTCTCAAGCGGAGCCTGAAAGATCCGAGTATCTATCTCGATGTCGAGAGCGGCTACGAAAATCTGCAGAAGTCCACGATGAAGCTGCGTGAGCTCGCCCGGGATACCGGACCGGCAGCCAGAGAGATCGAGTCATTTCTTGCTGCTATCGAAGAGATCACCGATTCGGCCGAGACATTTCAGCTTTCGGAAGAAGAGTCTTTCGGAGTCGATAGCGTGATCGTCAAAGAGAGGCTCGAGTCCTCTCTGCGCAAGCTCGATGGAATACGCAAAGTGGTGGTGGAGGAGCAATTACGGCAGAGGGAGAAGGCCCTCAGCCGGGAGAATGAGCTCCGGGGGCATCTCATCTTAGCAGTCGAGATTGCTGCCATTATCGATCTTCTCCTTGCCGCAGGCATTGCGCTCTGGTTCAGCCTCACCACCGGCAGACGTCTTCATATTCTTGCCACCAATACAGCCAGCATCGCTCTTGGAAAGGGTCTGGAAAAACCTCTGGGTGGCGCGGACGAGCTGGCAAGGTTCGATGGCGTCCTCCACGATCTATCCAGGGCGCTCAAGATAGCCCGGCAGCAGGAAAGAGCGATGATCGACAATACCGCAGAGGTGATTTGCTCTCTGGATGAGTCTTTCAAGATAACCGAGAGCAACAGGGCTGTGGAGAGGCGGCTCGGGTTCAGACAGGAGGAGCTTCGCGGGGCGAATCTTTTGACTTTCATTCATCCTGATGACCGGGAGAACACTTTCGAGGAACTCGAGAAGTGCAAGGGCGAAGCCGACGAGCTCTCTTTCAGCTCCCGGATGCGGAAGGCAGACGGCAAATTTATCTATGCCGACTGGGTGGTCCAGTGGTCGCCTGCCGACCGGAGCGTGTTCTGCGTCATCCACGATGTTACCGAGCGAAAAGAGGCAGAGCAGCTCAAACAGGAAGTGATTGCCATGGTCAGTCACGATCTGCGAACACCTCTAACCTCCCTGGCGGTCGGTCTCGAGATTCTGGCCGAAGGCCGGCACGGAGAGCTGAGCGATCGCGGCAAGCGCCTTGTCGACAACGGTATGGTGAGCATCAAGTCTCTGATCAGCCTGACCAACGATCTCATCGATATCGAACGCTTCGAGGCCGGCATGATCAACCTCGATGTCGAGCTAGTGGACGTGGACTCGCTCATTTCGGAAGCGATCGAGACTGTCCGGTCGGCCGCCGAGAGCCGCAAGATCGTCATCGAGAAATCAGTGAAAGGCGAGATTTTTGCGGAGATGGATGATGAGAGGATTCAGCGAGTGCTCGTCAATCTCATCGGCAATGCCATCAAATTCACGCCTTCAGGCAGGCGGATCGATGTCATTGCCCGAATTCTGAAAAATGTATCGGGAGAGGAGAATTTGCGAATCGAGATCATCGATCAGGGTCCTGGAATTCCCCCGGATCAAGTGGATCTGGTTTTCGAGAAGTTTCGCCAGGTCGGAACGGGATCGGAAGGAGAAAAAAAAGGCAGTGGTCTCGGTCTGGCCATCTCTAAGGAGCTGGTCATCGCACATGACGGGAAAATCGGCGTGACCAGCGATCCCGGCCAGGGAAGCACATTCTGGTTCGAGATTCCGGTCAGGCAGCAGGGCAAAAAGTGAACCGCGTGCATGAGCATCGGGCTCATACACGCAGGATCATAAACCCAATGTTATCGGGAGCTGGCCCCGTAGGGGTTCGAGAATTCGAGGGTTCTGGAGCCGCCAAAAGACTCTCCGGAAGATTGACCACCCGGTACAGCGTTGGCTCCGCCGCTGGTGCCGGATCTTTCGACTTGCTGATCGGCATTGTCTGTGGTGCTGGATGAGTTTCGCTCGCCACCATTGATCTCTCCTGTGGAAGAAGAATCGGATGGTAACTGGCGGCAACTCGACTGTCCTTCCTGCAAGAGTCCCAGGGCATCGAACTGTGCCTTGCTGGGCGTATTCTGACTGATTGCGTCTTCCATTTTTGCTGTTTGATTGATTTCCATGATTTTTTTCTCCTTTGTTTTGTAGTCTGATCTCAGCTATTCAATCTTTGATGTTTTGCATCGCCTTCGTTGGTGAGGTTTCCGCTGCCGTCGTTACGCAGTGTCTTGCCTGCCACTACCGTGTCTCCCTGGCGCGAGTCAAACAGATCGACCTTCCCGAAGAGTCGGTCGACTTGCTGACCGGAGCGTATATTCTCTTGCAGCCGGCTCGCCGACTCCATGACACTGCTTTGCTCGTAGACTGCTCGGAAAAGAGCATTGCTATTGGAATCCGGCCGAGCGATTGATTTTTCGAATCCGCGAGTAACATCCATATTTCGATACCTCGAGTAAAAACGTTCCCCTCCAGGAGCGAGACCTGAAGAGCAAGAACTGGTTTGATGCTGGCAATCTAGCACAGCCAAAATAACAGGGTCGTGACCCGGAATTTTTTCGCGCTATCTTCGATACTGCTTTTCTTTCTCGAGCAGGAGCCGCTGATTGTCAGGCGTGTTCGGAACCAGAGCTCCGGAGAAAGATCGGATCATTCTTCCCCGGCCGTGCTTCATGTCGATCTCTTTTTGATCGAGACCTTTGATCAGGTTATGGAGTCTGGGATCGGTATTGAGAAGATGGCTCCGGTGGTTGTTTCCCAGACGAAGCAGGGTGAGGCTCTCGGCAAGCATCTCATGTGGCTGGACGAAATAGCCGGTGGCCGGTTTTACCAGGGCATCGGCGGCGACCTGATCCTGATTGACTATGCCTGTGGTGCGTCCGTGTCGATTTAGTTTTTCCCAGCCGGCTTCCGGATCCATGGGATTAATGGGCTTATAGTCGCCGTGCCGGCCCCGGAGCATATACTCTTCCTGACCCGGTTGGCTGCCCGGCACAGGGCGCCAGCCCAGTTCTTTGTAGAAGGCTGATTTTGCCTCCGGTGTCTTGAGGAGCTTTTCTTCGGTGTGATGGCCCAGCTCATGGGTCAGGATACTTTCCATGCTTCCATGATCAGAGCCGTCGTTGTTCTTGCGATCGCGTTCGGTAATTGGATTCCGGTCGAAGCCGGGATCGACGATGACAGCGGGTCCTCCGTTTATATCCGGCTCGAAAGCAGCTGCTCCGCGGGCTTCGGGATTATAAGATTGATCTTTCAAGAAGTAGAACTTGACAGGTTCCTTCGCATTGCCGCTGGTGTTTGCCGGGGCGCTTTTCTCGAGAGCTGCTTCCATTCCCAGAAGCTCTTTTAGACTGGGATTGCGGACTGCCAGCTCTTTGCCGAACTTGATGCTGTTGTCTTTCTGGACTATTTGCTGACGAGGTCCTGGCTCGCCCGGACGAGCTATCTTGATTCCATATTTGTTCTCGAGTTCCCATTGTTTGAGGTCGGTGAATTCTTTCAGGTCCTTCTTGATCTCTTTCAAGCCATCTGGGCTGTCGGGGACCCTGCCGATAACGAGCTTCTCCCCGTTGTACTGCAGGCTCAGCTCGAGTTTCTTGTCCGGGGCGGGTTTGCTATCGAGACCGTTTTCCCTTGCGAAATCGCCGATGGATCTGCCTCCCTTTTCCGGAGCGGTGGTCTTGTCGTTGCCTGAAAGTCGGCGGTCCGCTATGGGTGGCGGTCCGAAGATGCTGTCTAGCTCATGTCTGAACCGGTGGCTGATATCCGCTGGCTGGTTTTTCCCAAGCGAAAAATTCTCGGCCGGGTCGTGTCTGAATGTTTCCGCTCCTGAAGTTGCCATGACTGCTGCCTCCCCGCTAAGACATCGAAGTATCTGGGGCGGCAGTATAGGGTTGTCCGAATAACGAGGTCGTGACACGCTCTGCCAGGACGAATATAATATGCGGTCTATGAAAAACATTATTTTGATTCTGTCGTTGATATTCGTGGTCGGACTGGCACTGGCTCCCGAGAGTATGGCTGCCGATCCACCTACTCCGGAGCAGGCTCTTGCCGAGTTGAAGGCAGGCAATGCCAGATATCTGGCGGGTGTGAGCAAGCATCCCCGGATCGATCCGGCAAGCCGTCTCAAGACAGCCAAGTTCGGGCAAAAGCCCATTGCCAGCGTGCTCAGTTGTGCTGATGCCAGAGTGCCTGTGGAGCTAATTTTCGACAAAGGCTTCGGTGAGCTCTTTGTCGTGCGGGTTGCAGGCAATGTTTGCAAGACCGCCGAGCTAGCTTCTCTGGAATACGGCTCTCTCTATCTGGGTACTCCCCTGATCGTGGTTCTCGGTCACAGCGATTGCGGTGCAGTCAAAGCAGCGATTTCGGAAGCCGAACTGAAAGGTTCTCTGCCTCTTCTTATGGATGTGATCAGACCGGCAGTGGCAAGAGCCAGGAAGAAGAGCCCCGATGCAAAGAAAGACGATTTTACTGACAAAGCCATCGAAGAGAATGTCAGGCTATCCATCGAGTCGATCTTGAAAAGCCCGGGGATAAAGAAAGCCGTCGATGCGAAGAAAGTCCTCGTTGTCGGTGCCATTCGCGATCTGAAGTCAGGGAAGATCAGGTGGCTTCCTTAGTCAGGCTCAGATCGCCGCTTCGCTATCCGGGCGGAAAACAGAAAGCGGTGCCGGTTATCGCCTCGATGCTTCCGGGCGGGCGGGTGGCTGAATACCGGGAGCCGATGCTCGGCGGCGGTTCCGTCTATTTCCATGTACGGGAGAGGGACTTCGCCTCGACTTACTGGCTCAACGACCTTTTCACCGAGCTCGTTTCTTTTTATAGCTGTGTCAGGGATGAGGAGCTATGCAAGAGACTCGTGGGGGATCTCACCGAATTGCGTGAAAGCCTCGAGAGTCCGGAGCAGGCCCGGGAGTTCTTTCTTGCCGCCCGGCAGGAGAAACCTGACGATCCTTACAGACAGGCTTTTCTTTTTTTCTTTTTCAATCGGGTTACTTTTTCCGGGACCACGAGGGCGGGTGGCTTTTCTAAAGCGGCTGCCGCTAAGCGTTTCACCCAGTCTGCCATCAATCGGCTCGAGATCATGCCCGGGGCCCTGAAAGGGGTTCGTTTGACCAATATGAATGTATTCGATGTGGTCTCGGCTCCGGGGAAGGATGTTTTCATTTTTCTCGATCCTCCTTATTACCAGGCCTCGAGGCTCTATGGCAGGGACGGCAGTCTGCACAGCTTCGATCATGAGGAGCTCGCTTCCAGGCTGTCACGAAGCGATCATCGTTTTCTGATTACCTATGACGACTGCCCGGAGATCCGCAGTCTCTACAAGTGGGCCCGCATAGAGCCTTTCAAGCTGCAGTACGGGATGAACAACTGCAATCGAGAGCGAACCAGCAAGATAGGCGAGGAGATTTTCATCGCCAACTACAGTTAGACTGGACTCGATGAGCATTTTGATTATTATGATCATTCTCTCCAGCGCTTCCGCCTCCCGGGCCGCAGAGTTTACTCCGGCATGGAAGCAAGAGCTCTCTCTGGCGGCGCGGGCCGGAGACGAGCAAAATGCTCTCGTTCATGTCCACAGGGCACTCAGGCTGGCAAATTCCGATTCCAGAGAAGCATTTGTCGAGATCCTCCGGGAACTAGCCTCGATCTATCAGGATCTCGGTCTTGATGACCGGGCCAGAATGGTAGGTGATCTCCTTCTCACCCCGGCGGCAAATCCCACGGACTCGCCTCTGCTGCGAGAGCACAAACTGGCGGTGAGACGTCTGGCTATCCTCGATGCAGCCGACCGGATCGCGGGAGCAGACTATGTCCTTGCCGATATTCTCTATTCCACTCTGCTGCCGAGTCCCACCATAGTGGAGAGAATCTTCAACCAGGATGCCACCGCTGACGAGTTCGAGATCAAAGTAGTCGATCGGCTTGTCCGTCTCTATCTCGCTCATGACGATGTCGATCGCGCCCGGTCCCTGGTGGAGAAGATGACACTGGAAGTGAAAGCTCTGGCTTCTTCCAATCCGGATCGCAATGCCGGGAAGTTGAAACTGGCCATGCTCGATTGCGACATGGCCCTGGTGCTGGAGGCTGAGAAGAAGTTGAAAAGCGCCGATCGACTACTTGCCCGGAGCGCTGTCACAGTGGAGAGATATCTCGGCCCGGACAATCCGCAGCTTGCCACGATTTATGCGGATCTCGGCTCGATCAGCGCCAGGCGCGAGCGATGGCCCGAAGCTGTTTCACGGTATCGCCATGCACTCAAAATTGTCGAGCGTGCTTTTCATGTCCGGACTGCTACTAAAAAAGCGATTCTCGAATCTTACAGCAGGGCTCTTGCCCGGGCGCACCGGAGTAAAGAAGCGGAGAAGAGAGCCCTTGAAGCCAGGATGCTTATACCTGATTGAGATCGATCAGGTTTCTATGGTCAGGCTTCTATGACCCGGCTCACTTGCCCATGCCCATGCCCATGCATACAAGACCGGCAGTAGACAGGCTTGATCCCACTGGGCTTGAAGGGGACATAGACAAGGGCTTTGCAATCCAGGCAGAAAAGGGCTGTCAGGGGACGCTTCCTGCCGCTTTTCGAATACCGCTCCACTCTTCTTATGGTGCGGCAGTTGTGACAGCGCTTGGGTGTCTCCATAAGATTGTAGCGGCTGAAAAATTCCTGCTCGGCGGAGCTGAACAGGAAGCTTGCTCCACAGTCGCTACAACTCAGATAAAGATCGCAAGCGCCGCTAGTAATGCTTCTCATCGCCTTTCTCCTCGACTTATGCTCATGCGATAACGTGCCATGAGTTTGCGCTCCCGGCCACTAAAGCGGGGTTAACAAAAGATGAGAGAAATGCCAGACAATGGCTGTATATGGTTTCTATATATCGGCTTGTTCGGGAATCTGCTCTGGTACCGGATCCGGTGCGGGCTCCAATTCCGAATTTCTGTTGATGAAGAAAAGCCTGAATGTCTCAGCTTCGCCGATGACACGGCTCATGTCCCGGAAACAGAAGAAAATGAAAAAGGTGACGAAAAAGGCGAGCTCGTGAGAAGCCAGACAGAGCCAGAATTTGAGCGGATCGGTGATATGCTCGAGAGCCGAGGGGCGGTGCATCACCCGGTCCTCGGCATGGAGGATGAAATTGACAAGGATGGTAAAAACAATCGTCTTATAGATCACCGGCACGATCAGAGGTCTGGTCTTGAATTTATTGGCGATGGGCATCTTCTCGAGGACGAAGACGAATTTGCCCAGACCGACCGCCGCCAGAAGAGCGGTTATGTAGGAGGCCAGGAAGTCGTTCTCGGAGCAGGCCACCAGCAAGGTCGTACATTTGAAAGTTTGCAGGACGAGAAAAACCAGGGCGAGGTAGACCATGACACCGCCCACCTCCACGAGCTCGTGGATGATTTTCTGCTTCATGTTTTTCATCTCGTGAGTCTCCGGAGGGCTGACCTGAAAA
>JAGQHH010000564.1 GCA_020431945.1 Cyanobacteria bacterium HKST-UBA02
CCTGCCCCTTTATGCGCCGGCGGCTCTATTCATCGTCATAACCCAGAATCCGGCTTTCAATGCCCCGGAGCTCATAGCCCTGGCGGGAGCCACGGTCCTGCACCTGGTTTATTTCATCTGCTTGCAGAAAGCCTACCAGATAGGCGACTACTCGATGGTCTATCCGGTTGCCCGCGGTACCGGGCCTCTTCTTTCGACCGTACTGGCGATTCTCGTTCTCGGCGAGAGACCTTCCATCGCTGCCATAGCAGGCATACTCCTGATCGTCTGCGGGGTATTCATCATCAGTGGTGGCAACAAGCTCGGCTCCGGTCACGTGAGCAGAAAGCCGATTCTCTGGGGACTTCTCACCGGCGTGCTGATTGCCTCATACACCGTCTGGGACAAATATGCCGTAGCCGACATCCATGTGTCCCCGGTTCTCCTCGACTATATGGCTACCATCGGAATCGCTCTGATCATGACTCCTTATGCTCTGAAAAACAGAGAGAAGCTCCGGGCCGAGTGGCAGACCAACAGGCTTGCCGCCCTGGGTGTCTCCGCCCTGAGCCCTGCCGGCTTCATGATCGTTCTCTATGTCATGTCCACAGAGCCTGTCTACTACGTTGCCCCGATGCGCGAGATAAGCATTCTCGTGGCCGCCGCGCTGGGAGCCAGACTTCTCAAAGAAGGACAACCACTGAGGCGCTGCCTGGCTGCCGCCGTCATGTTCTCCGGCGTGCTCACCCTGGCATTGAGCTGAAGCGCCCGCTTTATGCTAGAAACGCATATTCTTGAACCCAGGATCCTGGATCGGCCTAATCAGAAAACACAGGCCAGGCTGAATGAACGCTATTTGCTATATCTTATCGTAGTACCCAGGAAAAGAGAAAGGACGAAGATGAGAGCTTGCGCTTCACTCCTTCCTTTCAGAAAAGCAGGCGGTCCCTGACACGGTTGCCAGAACCTATCGGGATGCAAAATGGAGGACCACCTGCCTCACGCCGTCCACGACTCGCACCATGGAATCGAAATCGATCTTGTCCGGAGTGTCTTCCTCTTTGTGCACATGCTCATAGCGGAAGTTCGATGTGTCGGTGATCATCAGGGCCGGCCAACCGTACTGCCAGAAGGACCAGTGGTCCGACCTGGCGATGTCCCGGAAGCGTTCCGGAGCAGCCACACCCTCGGAAGGAATGCTGGCATGCTCGCGAAAAGTGCCCACCACCTCCTGGACGAAGTCCCGGGAGGCGAAATTGCCGACAAAGCCGATGAAGTTGCCCCGGCTCGGATAGAAGAGATTGAACGGGAAGGGATAGTGTTGAGAGCCTTCCTCTTCCGAGAAGCAACCGAGCATCTCCAGCGAAAGCATGCCGATGATGCGGTCGCCGCGCTGGTGGCACATGGTGGCATAGTGATAGCTTCCCATGTTGTACCAGCCGTCGCCGTTGTTCTCTTCGTTGGCGAAAGCGACAAAGCGGATCGTGCATCCGGGGTTCTTGTCCCGCAAGTCACGCGCCAGCTCGAGGAGAGCCGCCACGCCACTGGCGTTGTCGTCAGCACCGGGAGTTCCGATCACAGTGTCATAGTGCGCGCCGAGCACGAAGACCTCTTCCGGTCTCGTACTGCCCCTGATCTCGCAGATCAGGTTGTCCATGGTGATGCCGCGGTAGACGAAGGACTGGCGCTCGACGGTAAAGCCGAGCCCAGCCATCTCCCGGGCAATGTATGCGGCACAAGCGGAGAGCCCTTCCGGAGTCTTGATGCTGCGCTCGCCGATGTCGACAGCCATAGCCTCGACACGCTCACGCAGACGATCCGAGAGCTCGGAGAGCCATGGAGCCAGGCAGGTAGGCCCGCCTCTGAAGCTGCGCCCGGGCATGCTCACATAGCGAGCGAAGACCGGGTAGAAGAGCAGCC
>JAGQHH010000565.1 GCA_020431945.1 Cyanobacteria bacterium HKST-UBA02
GATATCACCGACCGGGCCGGCGAGGCCATGCGGGATGGTAGAGACCGGGAGGCTCTTGCCGGCTACAAAGATGCCGTCACCGAAGCCGAGAAGGTGAAAGCCGAGGACGACCTTCTGGCCAGGAGCTATGAGAATCTAGGCCGATTCTACAAGCGCCGCAGGGACTTCGAGAATGCCTGTCTCTATTTCACCCGGGCTCTGGAGCGGCGCCGGGAAACCCTCACCGAAACCGCCGAGCCCGTGGCCAGGTCCCTGGAAGACATCATTTACTGCCTTTTCGACCAGCGCCGGTATGAAGCACTTGGCCCGCGTATAGACGAGCTCCTGGCTCTCCGGGAAAAACAATTCGGTGCCCAGAGCCCGGAACTGATCCGCCCCCTGGAGCTGGAGACCAGGCTTTACAGGGATCTGCGCGATTACGATCGTTGCCAGCAGTATCTCGAGAGGCTGCAGTCCATCACGGCGAAGGCTTATGGCTCCAGGAGCGTCGAGGCTGCCGAATGTCTCCGGGATCTGGCACGAAACCGCCGGGATCAGCGGCGTTATGCCGATGCCGCCGAGCTTTACGAGAAGGCCCTTGCCGTCCAGGAGAAAGCGATGCCGGCGGAGTCCGGGGGCAAGAATCATCCGGACATCGCCCGGACACTCGATGAGATAGCCGATTGCTACCGGCACGAGGAGCGTTATGATCGGGCACTCGATGCTCTCTCCCGCTCCCTGTCGATCAAAGAGAAGCTCTATGGCGAGGAGCATCTGGAAGTGGCAAGGACCCTGGGGGACCTGGCCGACTGTCGTGCTAACTCGCACCAGGAAAAGGAAGCCAGGGCCGATTACGAGAAGCAATTGACCATTCTCCGCAAGGTCCTGGGCGAAAATCATATGGACTGTGCCCATGCCCTGGATCGTCTGGCCAATCTCGAGCGCCAGTGTGACGATCTCCCGGCTGCCATCGAAGCCGCCACCTCTTCCCTCAATGTCAGAGAGAAGCTCCTGGGCAAGAAATCCCTCGAGACCGCCAGACATATTCGCTGGGTAGCCGGCATGTACAGCCAGAAAGGCGAGCTCGAGAAAGCGGAGAGCATGCTCTGCGACGAGCAGGATCGGCTGGCCCGGGGAAGCCGCGAATATCTCAATGTCCTCCGGGACAGGCGCCATCTCTTGCAACGTCTGAAGAAAGACAAGGAAGCCGAAGCCCTCGATAAGAAGATCAAATCAATGGAGAAATCGCCATGACGCAGCAATTCAAGGTGACCTATGCGACTCTTTCGGCTGACAATAAAGAGCTCCATTCCATGCTCGATACCGCCATCGAAAAGGTGAAGGGCGAGGCTGGCGGTATCTATCCTCTATTGATCGAGGGCCATTCCAGGCAGACAACTACTTTTCGCGATTGTGTCAGCCCTGCCGATACGAAATTCCTGGTGGCCAGAGTGGGAAGCGCCGAGGCTGCCGACGTTCATGATGCCGTGCAGGCAGCCCGCAATGCTTATCCCCGATGGAGAGCCGTGCCCTGGCAGGAGCGAGCGGCGATTATCGAAAAGGCTGCCGATCTGATCCGGAGCCGCAAAGGCGAGCTTACCGCCTGGCTCATTCTCGAAACAGGCAAGAATCGTGTCGAGGCCCTGGGAGAGATCGAGGAGACCGCCGACCTCTACGACTATTATGCTCAGCAGCTCCGGGTAAACGAGGGCTATATAAAAGGTATGGGTAGTCTCAGCCCGGCGGAGAACAACACCAGCGTACTCCGCCCCTATGGCGTCTGGGCTGTGATCGCGCCCTTCAATTTTCCCTATGCTCTGCTCGGGGCGCCCATGGCAGCGGCTTTATTAGCCGGCAATACTGTGGTGGCCAAGCCCTCTTCCACGACTCCGCTTAGTGGCATAAAACTGACCGAGATCTTTCACGACGCTGGTGTTCCAGGTGGTGCTGTGAATCTGATCGCCGGGCCCGGCGCCGAGATCAGCGCCTCTTTAACCGAGAATCCTGAAGTTGCCGGAATCACTTTCACCGGCTCTTATGATGTCGGCATGTCTATCTACAGAAAGTTCTCTGCTGTTTATCCCAAGCCCTGCATAGTCGAGATGGGGGGCAAGAATCCGGCAATCGTCATGGCCGGTGCCGATCTGGATCGGGCTGCCATGGGGGTCTTCCGGAGCGCTTTCGGGATGGGGGGACAGAAATGCTCGGCTTGTTCTCGGGTCTACGTGCACGAGAAGATCTTCGACGACTTCATCGCCCGGCTATCCAGGTTGATTGATGAAACAGTCATCGGGGATCCCCTGGAGAAGAGCACATTTCTCGGACCGGTCGGGACTCGTTCCGGCTACGGCGACTTTCAAGACTATGCCAGCCTGGCCGGTAAAGACGGCACGATAGTGCGGGGCGGGGACTGCCCTGCCGGAATGGAGCATGGCTATTTCGTCAATCCCACCCTGGTGACCGATCTTCCCGACGATCACCGTTTGCTCACCGAAGAGCTCTTCCTTCCTTTCGTCTGTGCCCAGAGAGTGAGCAGTCTCGATCAGGCTATCGGTCTGGCCAATGATACGGACTTCGGCCTTACCGCCGGAATCTTCAGCGGCGATCAGGCTGAGATCGACAGGTTCCTCGATTGTATCGAGGCCGGCGTCGTCTATGTCAATCGGGCGGCTGGTGCCACCACCGGTGCCTGGCCGGGAGTACAGCCTTTCGGAGGCTGGAAGGGGAGCGGCTCCACCGGCAAGAATATCGGCGGGCTCTATACTCTGCCCTGTTATATGCGCGAGCAGAGTCGCACCATCATCAGAGGCTGATCGAAAGGGATGGCCAATCAAGAAGAGGGAAAGCCCGACCGCGATCCGATGCTCGTGATTATTATGCTGTCGCTGATTCTCTTCTGTATCTCTTGTTTCATCGGCTTTTACCGGATCTCGAATATGACCGGCACCAATATAGTGCTGCCCACGAATCTGGAGCGCTGAGCGGTCTTTTATTCGAAGCTGTCAGCCTCTTCTTCGGGCTCGAAGGAGAGCGATGAGCAGTCGACTTTGTGCGACATGATCGCCGAGCCGCGATAGTCATAGTAAGTGGTGCTGCGCTGGATGATCTCGCCGGTGGGATCGTACATGGTGATATCGGCGGCGGTCTGCACACCATTGGGGTTGTACTGAATCACTTCCCGGCGAAGCATATGACCGGATTCTCCGTAACGGTGGGTCTCTTCGATGAAGGGACCGCCGGAGGCGTGATACATGATCTTGGTGTATATGTTGACAGTGCCTGTGGGCGTGAAATAAAAATGCTCGGTGAGGGCTCTCTGCCCGTCCATGAGCCATTTGATCTGCTCCCGGTGAGCGAGTTTGCCGTTCTCGGGGTCCATGGTGTGATTGACGGTCACCGACGGAGTGCCGTCTCGCTTGTAGTCGGTCTGACCCTGAAAGAGGGTTCTGATGCCGACGCTCTCTCTCTGGATGGTGCTTTTCAGCTCGCCGTTGTCACCGACGATGACCACCGATTCGGAAGCCTTCTTCGAGGAGTAGTTGATCTCCTTGGTCATGGAGCTTCCGTCGGGCATATTGGCGGCTTCGAAGATTCGGGAAACGTCGCCTGTGACCGGATCGAAGTCGGTCTCGGAGCGGCTGTTGCGGCCTCTCTTGATTATCCGAACGAGATTCTGATTGGAGCCGTAGACTTTCTCGACAAAGAATCCGACATTGCTCTGGCTGGTCAGAACATGGTAAGTGGTTTTTCCGTTGACATCGATGCGGGTGCCGACGTCGATCTCGTTCCAGACTTCGTCTGTGGCAAGGTCGGCAATACGTAAGTCTTTTGCCTGTTCTGACATGAGCGGGATACCTTTGTAAGAAACATGCTGCAAGATTCGTCCTGCAAAGCAAGGGCGGCCGCCTTGCGGCGACGGTTGAGCAGTGTGGGTCTGGGACTGGTAATCTGAAAAAGGAGGAGAAAGATATTCTCCGGGGCTACCCAAGAATACAGAAAGAATTAATGGATGTCAAGCGGAATTAATAAACCCCGAAATCAGCCCAGGGCAAGGCCTCCCGTCGACGTCTCTTTGTATTTTTGATTCATGTCGATACCGGTCTGTTTCATCACCGCCAGAGCCTTGTCCAGGCTTACAAGGTGAACGCCGTCCGAGGCCAGGGAGAGGGCCGCTGCATTCAGTGCTTTCACTGCACCCATGGCATTCCTCTCGATGCAGGGAACCTGCACCAGTCCCATGATCGGGTCGCAGGTCATGCCCAGGTGGTGCTCGATGCCGATCTCGGCGGCCTGCTCGATCTGATTGGCGGTGCCGTCCAGCATCGCTACAGCGCCTGCGGCCGCCATGGCGCAGGAAGTGCCGACCTCGCCCTGGCAGCCGA
>JAGQHH010000566.1 GCA_020431945.1 Cyanobacteria bacterium HKST-UBA02
AGGTGTCGGCTGGGGGCGGCAGGGGACCAGAAGGCGTGTGCGAAGCACCAGCGAGGCAGCAATGATGGTTGGGTGGAAAGACGGTTCGCAGCCGACGACTCCCGCCCGCTCAAATCACCGAGGATACATGATCTCGAACAGCAGGCGTTGGATATCGCGCTCGCTTCGCCGCGCCGCCAGATCGTAGGCCGTGTATTTGTTGGCATCCAAGGCCCATGGGTCCACCTCCTCGTAGGTGACCGCGGCTCTGATGAAGTCAACGCAGCCGTTCTGCGCCGCTACATGCAATGGCGTCCTGTCGTATTTGAGCTCCCTCGACAGCAACGACTGCCCCTCACCGATCGCTTGGGCAAGTTCATAGGCGTCATTGTTGATCGCAGCTCGGAATATATCCGGCGGCTCATGTTTCCTAATATCTCGTTTTTTCACACCTAATTCTGGCATCTTCTATCTCATATCTCAAATTTATCGAATATAGATCTGATTTTTCTGAGATATTTAGTGTCTTTTATCTGATCCAGATCCCCGATGTAGATGCTGCTGTGTTGCAGATCCGCCAATGGATGGCGATGTGTGGGCCCCTGGGGCTCCGGCGGGCGCTCCTGACCGCTCAGGTATCTCCAGACGTCCCCGTCGTATAGCCCGGCGTGTATCGTGTAGTCCCTGAGGCTCGGCGCAACAATCGTCCGTGGCCACCGGATTCTGAAGAATTTCTTTGAGTCGAGCACCAGTTCGGCGCTGGTAAAGGCCGCATCCTCGCCGCCACGGTTCTCGTCTCTGAAGAGAAGCACGGTAAACGAGTCCCCGAAGCCGTAGGGGGATGATTTACGAGATCCCGTCTCAGGCCGAACGCCTTTGAGCGTGTCTATGGTCATGATCCCACCTGCCGCAAACGCATTCTGCAAGCTCCAGTCAGGTGCATCCAGATCGAGTGCATAGGGGAAATATACGGCCATCGCATCGAAGGCATATTCCTCAAGATGCCCAATGTAGAACAAGAACTGCTTGTAGTAATTTGCCGTCACCTCTCTGGACAGCCAGTATGTGTCGGCAATCTCGGATCTGATCTTGGTGTATTTGTCCCGATTCCATTCCCGGAAGGCGTAGGATGAACGGAACGCCCTCTCGAAATAGAGCCGTCTGTGGCGATGCCGTACTCTGTTGATCTCGTGCCTGATCTCGTCAAATTCTCCCGAGAGCTCCATCAATTTCACGAACTTGTCGATAAATTTGAACTTGGAGTTTTTTGGTGCGACGGCGCGACGATCCCAGTCCTCGAAGTCGAACCGCGTAAGGACGGCCGAATCGTCGTTCCCGTCATGGTCGCAGACGGCGCTCACAACTACGTCCCGTATCGCTTGCCACCCCAGGTTCTTCCGCCCGAGTGTGAGTCTCAGCTTCTCCTTGTAGGCCCGTAGTATCTCGAATGTGAGATCCTTGAGCTCCGGCGGATAAGACGGACCGGAGATGTGAAGACGCCGTTTGTGGAATTTCTCCACACTTCCGTGGAGCGATCTCACGTTTCCGTGGTCTGTCTCCACACCTGATTTCTCTTCGTCTTCCTGATTATCGCTCATGCGGGCTGCGTGATCGTTGCCGTTGTCCGCTGTCGGGCCGACCGGGGTGGTGACGCCCGGACCAGGGCTCCATTCGGAGCATCCTGGACCCTCTGATCGGCCATGGCCGGCTTCGGCGATGCAACTCGGGCTAAGCCGGGTTGCCGGAGACCGATCTTGGCGGCCGCGCGTCTGTCACTCACCGGAAGGACCAGTGCCGTGTCTTCCAAACCTATCACCAGCACAACTGAAACGACAAAGCTGCCGGCCTTGTCGGCCAGTCGCGCGTTGAGTGTGCCAAGCGAGAAAGGACTGCCCATGCCAAGCGGTAAGGACTTCATTGACTCCCTGAAGACCCATGGCTCCGGTGGTCTGCCACAGTCCGGTCCCGACTGGAGCACCATCACCAAGGTGATCATCGCCACCTTGATCGAGCTGGGGCTCTTCGTCCTTCACTACACAGTCTATGCCGAGACCCTGTCGGTCATGCCGGGGGAATACCTCGCCGACATTCCGGGGCTGGAATGGCTGTTCACCGGTACCGACCTCCAGGTGAACCACATGGTGGCCGGATCCCTGGCACTGGTGACGGTGGCCACCCCGGTGGTGGGCTTCTACCTGCTCCTGAAGAACCGGGTATTCAGCCAGCCCGGAGCGTTCTTCGGCCACATGCCCAACCGCGTCTACGTCGCCATCCTGGCGCTGTTCTGGGCGATCGTGGTGGCGACCGAGCTCTCCAATGTCCTGGCGCTGATCGAAAGCTACGTCAGCAACCCGTTCATCGGCGGTGAAGAGGCGGAGACGCTCAGGACCCTCGCCGACTACGCGCTCTTGGTGGCCACCGTCGTCTCGCTGGTCAACGCCGCCGTAGCGCTGTTCACCGCCAGCCTGTGGCACTCCATCCTGTCGAGGCGAGGGCACTGACCATGCTGACGCGACGTTCTCTCCTCGGCACGGCCGCCGCCCTGTTCGTTCCCGTGGACGCAGGCGCCACCGTCGCCGCACCCGAGATCATCGAGGCCATCATCGACAATGGCGGGACCGTCACCGAAGATGGTGCCGCCGACCTGAACCGGGACCTGCTGGCCGGGCTCGCCGACCTGCCCGGCCGCGCCTTCCGGGACGTGCGTATCGACCTGATGACGACGTCCCGTCCCTACACGGTGTGGAGCGGCACATCGGACGACCTCAATGTCCAGGGCCGCCAGGTGCTGGATCTCGTGGTCCTCAACGACCATTGCAGCGATCTCGGACGGGCCTTCGACCAGGCCGACCAGAACCTGCGGGTGGCCAGGCCGGAGTCTGCCTGCCTCCTGGTCTGCTC
>JAGQHH010000567.1 GCA_020431945.1 Cyanobacteria bacterium HKST-UBA02
CAGCGTAGGACATGGGAAGCGCGAAAAGACAGGCCCGGAGAAGGCTGGAGGGGATGGACGATTGCTTGTGACGACGATTGAAACGGAAGCAGAACTCGTCCTGTTGCGGGTGCTCGTATATTTTTCGAAATCAGCCTAAATGCGGCATATATTTCTCAGATTTTCCCCCTCTTGAAGCAATATATGCCGCACTTGACCACCGGTATAGTCTCTGCATCTTCGGGTGATGTAGGCACTGAAGATGCTGACTCGAGCCTGTGAGGGGTGAACCTGTCATAGTTCGAGTGTTCTACGACTCTAATTGAAACGGAGCCAGCCGCAAAGTGCTCAGCTTTGATCATGACCAGGACCTGAGTCTGAATAATGTGTCTTTTGGAAGATGGTTCCAGACGATACGGCTAAACATCCGTCGGAACAGAGGTTATAGCCCTACAGCCAGAATGCTGGGCTGGAAGGATGATTCGGAAGCGACCCCACAGATAGGTATTGTCATCAGGAAGCTGCCAGAACCTGTGTTGCGATTGTGGCAGCTTCCCGTGCCGAATGCTACATCTTGCCCGGCCTTAACCGAAGGAAGAACTTGACACCGACCGGCATATCACCATAAATCGAGTTCAAATGAGCCGGCGCGTCGTAAAACGTGACCTCGCCGCCCATGCTCAGGCGAAGATCCGTCGTCGTCCAGACGTCTCTGCCGACTCCAAGAGTAAAGGCATTGATGCGAGCGGACTCAGGCAACAGGTGATGATCATCATCATGATAGTCGAATCCCCGCTTGCCGAAAATATTCTCTTCGCTCAGTCCGTGCTTTGAAGCGCTTTCGAAGCGGGCCCAGGCATAATTGGTGTCGAGGAAGTTGGCACTCGTCTCCAGTAGATATGAGTCGGAGCTACCATTGGCGGTGGCATTTCTTCCCCACACGGCGGTGGTAGCCCAATTGCCGTCGTCCCAGCGCCTGTTATACATGATTGACGCTGTCGTGCGAGCCACATCGCCTGGTTCGTGAGCTTCAGGATTCTTCAGACGACCGTGCGAAACCTGCATCACCCAATTCGGTGTCGGTGCAAACGAGAGCCTGGCGCTCCAGGAGTCAAGATTGCCCGGAGTGATGGTGAGCCTGTTTTCTCCTGGTTCCCGGCCATGGAATCCCGAGCCCTCCAGTCTGAATTTACCGATGTCCGCGCCGAAAGTGACCACGCCATTACTTATGTGGGTCGCATCCTGCCAGTGATGTGCCAGGGGAACGCCCATAGCCGATTCCCTGTGCATGAAAGCCGGCGGTCCCAGGGCCGGCTCGCCTACCGGTCCCCCGTACAAGAACAGAGACACGTCTCTTGAAAGTGGCAGGGCATAGCCTGCTGTCAATTCCATGACCAGATTATGCTGGTGTTGTGCATCGACAATTTCTCTGCCCCGGTAAGTTTCGCCTGTCTGGAACAGCATCGGTGAGCCGGCACCCGGGATGGTGAATGGCTCGAGCGAGAACATTCCGCGCAGCATTAGAGAACCGGCTGTGAGTTTGCGCTCTGCCATAATCATAGCCCAGTTAAGGGATTCCGCCTGGGTTGTCCCCCGCGGGCCGGTCTGAGCATTAATGCCGGCTCTGATGTCGCCATGAGCCATGATCGACCAGTCGCCCCAGTTGATGTGTAGCATGTATGCCGGAGTGTCCGCCGGGACCAGGCCTGTGCCCGAGCCGAGCGCGTTCATGGATTGGAACGGCCCGCCGAAGGCGCTATTCATCGACATTTTGCCGTCATGCTGGTGATGTTCGGTGCCGGCTACCGGCTCATGATCGTGCTCCGGCGGCAATCTGTCTTCGGGGCTCAGAGGATGATCGTGCCGAAGATGTTCGACTGGCGCTGCACATTCGTGTGGTCGAGCGTTTGAGTTAGAGGCCGAAAATGATAATGCCAGCAGAATCACGACTGCTGCTGCTGTCTTGCTAACAATTGTCAGTCTCACGTCAGTCTCCTTTCAAGTATAGAGCTGAAGCCGGCTCGATGTATTTTGAAAGCGGGCGGAAGAGTTTGTTGTCGCGGATTTGTTCGCGGATCTGCTCGCCCCAACCAATCATGCGGCTTGCGCAAAACGTTGAGCTGAATAGGCTCCGCGGAATGCCGACGTGGTCGAGCACAACCGCGGTCCAGAATTCCACGTTGACGCGAAGCGTGCGAACGCTGGTGCCGAGGCGAGTTGCCTTGGCTTTCTGCCGCTCTTCGAGCGCGGCGAGAATAGTCAGCTCGACTGCGCGCGCCAACTCAACCCGAGGGCTGTCCAGTCTTTCGGCAACATAGCGCAGGGTGCGAGCTCGCGGGTCCTCGGTACGATAGACACGGTGACCGAAGCCCATGAGCTTGCGGCCTTTCTCCAGCTGTTCCTTTACCCAGGGCTCTGCGTTTTCCCTGGTGCCGATAGCGTCGAGCATGTCCAGCACCGGCCCCGGCGCGCCGCCGTGCAGCGGACCGGAGAGAGTAGCGGTGGCGGCACTAAGGGCCGCGCCGACATCGGCTCCAGTTGAGACAGTGACTCTGCCGCTAAACGTCGATGCGTTGGAACCGTGATCCATGGTCAGGATCATGTAGATTTCGATGGCTTTCGTCTGTAGCTCGCTTGGCTTGGAGCCGAGCACGCCCCACAAGTAGCGCTGGGCGTAGCCGGTGTTACCGGGCTTCTTGATTGGCGCTTTGCCTGTGCGCAGAACTTCAATGATGGCAGGAGTGATGGCTGTAAGCGCCATAATCTCGCTGTCGACTTCGGCGAGGTCCCGGTCGAGCCAGGGCTTAAAGTCCCGCTTGTTGGCGATAGCTGAGATTGCGGTTCTCA
The DNA here is from genome assembly GCA_020431945.1 of Cyanobacteria bacterium HKST-UBA02. The sequence continues at coordinate 2,827 of JAGQHH010000567.1, forward strand.
GGGCCGAAAGTGGTTGATCGCCTCGCAGCTTCCTGACGAGATCGATTTCGCCTCGGGATAGAACCCCTGCTTTTTCGACTCGCTTTTTGAAGGTCAGAAGCGTTGCCGCATCGGGGAGCCTGCCCTCGCGCAAGAGCAACCAGACAGACTCGATACTATGCTCGACAGCCAGGTCGACAGCGTTGAAACCTCGATAAACGAGTCGTCCTTCTTCGCCGAAGACCTGTCCAAGAGCCGTCTCAAAGGCGACTACGCCTTCGAGCCCGGCCGAGACTTCCTTGCGCCGTGCAGAGTCAGAGGCGAGCACTGAGACGCTCGCTTCACGGGAGGCAGTCTGAAGCGCCAGGTAAGCTGCATTTGAGCGATCGATCAGATCTTCCAGATACTTGCCCTGGAGCGCCTCGTGCTCTTCTTCCGCTTTGTGGAGCGCAGCAAGAGCCGCCGGCTGGGCATCGGGGTGCTGGCATAGTGGACGCACCTGGTCTATAAGCATCTCGAGCCGGCGCAGACTCCGACCAGCCATTATTCGACCGATCAGGATAGCGCTGGCGAAAATCACAATACACAGTGCTGTGACAAGGATCAACATTATCTTCCTTTCTGTTGATTCGGGTCAAAATGTTCGCAATCCACAATAGGCATTGACGAAGCTGCCGAACGGCTGCAGTAGCGCCACATGAGAACAACACCGGCGGTGAAGCCGAACAAGTGAGCCAGATAACCGTTATGACTGTCGGTAGTTCCTTGCGCCATTTGCATCGAGCCGACTAGCTGGTCAGGCAGCCACCATGCCAGAACGAAGAGTCCACCAAGCGCAGCAAGGATCGTCAGGGGCGCGCGCCGACGAATGATGAGGATCAAGAAGGCGCCGATGACACCAGCTATGCCACCGCTGGCTCCGATGAGCTGCACTGTCTGGTCGGCACTAAACGCCCATATTCCCAGAGCGCCGGCCACGCCGCTTGCCAGGTAGCAGGTTAGAAAACGCCTGACGCCAAGCTCTCGTTCTACAAGACTGCCGAAGAAAACAAGCGAAATCATGTTTATGAGCAGATGCGTAGAGCCTGCATGAAGAAACTGGTGAGTGAAAAGAGTCGCAATCTCGTGACCTACATGTTTGAGCGTATGTATGCTTTGCATAAGGCGAAGCGGGGTCATAGCCCAGTATTCAGTCGGGATTAGAGTAAACTGCAAGAGAAAGGTGACGAGATTGAGAAACACGAGTAGCGTAATCGCGATCGGATCATTCCTTCGAATTATGTTCATAATTTTCTCTTTCTGGCGCACCTTGCGCCGATCGACAGAGTCAAGGAGTCGGTTCCGCCAGCCCTTTTCTCGGAATGGTGCTAAGCAGCGCTACAATTGATTGTTTCGAGCGGTTTGAGACACAAGCACGCTCCGAGCTCCTCGAGGCGCAGTCCGAGCGGGCCGGCGAAAAGCCTGACGGTATTGTCCAGGAGAATTGATGTCGTGACAGGCCCGACACCACCGGGAACCGGCGTTATCTTCTTGACCCTGTCGATCACTTTCTCGATCTGGACGCAGCCATTCACGCGGGAATCTCTGCGGACTATGGCTGCATCTATGACAATCTGTCCCTTACCGACATGCTCTCGTTTGATGATGCCAGTGGCGCCGACGGCGGCTACCAGTACATCTTTGTCACGAGTGCTCATCGGTAGATTTACCGTCTTTTTGCTGCACAGAGTAACCGTTGCGCCATCGTAGGCAAGCATCTGCGATAGAGGAAGACCTATCACCGGGCTGCAATTTACAATCGCTACGGTTTTGCCGCTCAAGTCGCCCCCACAGGCCTCCATGATTAGAAGCCTAATGGCCGCCGGCGTGCACGGCAGGATCTCGGCTTCGCCATAAACCAATTTTTGCCTGTGATACGCGGTAACTCCTTCCGGATCTTTTGCTGGAGAAAGACACTCATGCGCAATTCTGCGCAAGCCTCTGTCGTGCATGGTCTGGACCAGGATACCGCTAATGTCCGGTCTCTGATTCAGGGCGCCGATAAGCCTTTCTATGTCCGCCGACCCGGCTCCGGAGGAGAGTCCGTAAACATGAACAGGCATGCCGAGCCGTCTGGCTTGCCTGATAATCTCAGTGCGGTAGACTTGGTCGTCGGCGTTTTCGCCAAGATGAATGACCGCAAGACCCGGTGTCAGGGGGCTGTGATTCTTCAAGGCCCGCAACAATCGCAAGGTTCTGGCGTTGTTTTTGCGGGCAATCGGGGCTCCGTACAGGAGCCGCCCCTGATAAGAATCGAGCGCGCACAAAGTGCCGGAAGCACGAACGGCTCCTGGGGAATCCTTTGTGCGCCTGGTTTTTGGTATCATCGTTTCCATAATCCACCTCTTCTCGTCTCAAGCGACCTCGCGACGCCAGTGCGACACTATGGCAGGCACATCCGCGAAGGTTTCTCCTGTGTAGATAAGCGTGCGTGTCTCTCTGGTTACGGTCAGCGTGGCGCCCTGTCCTTCTGTCTTCTTCCAGCCGATCAAGATTTCGTCGCCGATATCAAGGCGAGCCAAAAGAGTCTGACAGTGGGTTAGTCCCTCGGCGCCAAAGTGCCGTTGACCCGAAAGAATCAAGTTCTTAGGATTGACATGATAGTAAATCTCGGTGATGCCGCTGTTTACTTTGTTTTGGCTGTACCACCAGCAGCGAGGATCAAGCAGAACTAGCGCCTGCCGGCTTGCCGGCTCGTCTCCGGCTGTTTTACTCAGCTCAGGACGCAGCTCGAACTTTCCGCCGGACAACTTGAGGGCTGCCCGGTAGAAACACTGAGGATGTTGATCCACCGTGGTCCTGAATTGAGCCAACAGTGATTCCGTAGCTACTACCGGCGTCTTGCAATCACCGATGTTGACAGCGGCCGCATCAGGCATCTCTCCGATTTCCATGCCTTCTTTCACGTGACCGTCGCCATAGATTGTGAATAATAGTGCCATGATTTTCTCCTTTCCAGTTGATTCGTATTAACTGCCATCTTCTCCTTTACCTGTTCTTGAGCCGGATATTGAGCATCTCGACGAAGAGGGAGAAGGCCATCGCGAAAACGATGTAGCTCTTCGACACATGCAGACCGAAGCCCTCGGCTACAAGCAGTGCTCCTATGAGAAGCAGAAATGACAACGCCAGGATCTTGATCGATGGACGGCGGGCGATGAAATCGCTCACCGCACCGGAAGCCAGCATCATGATGCCGACAGCGATGACGATGGCGGCAACCATTACTGCAAGGTTGTTCACCATACCGACCGCTGTAATCACCGAGTCGAGGCTGAAGACGATGTCGATAAGCATGATCTGCACCACGGTCGCCACGGGCGACGTCCTCGTACTTGCTTCTCGCTCGTCTGCCGCATGACCACCGAGTTTCCCGTAAATCTCGGTGGTGCTCTTGAAAAGCAGAAAGAGACCACCGAGCAATAGAATCAGGTCACGACCAGAGACAGCGTGATCGAGTATTGGCATCAATAACAAGGGCGTAGTAAGCGACATGATGAATGAAAGCGAAAACAATAATCCAATACGTGTGACCAATGCTCCTGCAAGACCGAGTATGCGGGCTTTGCCTTGCTGGTCGGCAGGCAACTCGCCAGCAATAATCGAGATGAATACGATGTTGTCGATACCTAGAATAATTTCAAGAGCCGTTAGCGTAACAAGCGCTCCCAGAATGGTGGGATCCATTAGAAAGTCCATTCGGACCTCCTTTTACATGTGGTGATACCAAAAGAAGCACCGGAGTGCCGGGACTGTCAGATTGCCGGGCTTAGCCGAGCTTGATAGGCTTGAAGATATCGTTGAACAAGCCGTAAAGCGCCAGTCCAACGAACAAGATGAAGAACACCTTTGTGAGCTTCATCTGGATGCCGACCCCAACGGGCTTGCCGAAAATGCCCTCAATCGAGAAGAACAACACGTGGCCGCCGTCCAGGGGCGGGAAAGGCAGGATGTTCATGACTGCCAGATTGAGCGAGATAATCGCAAGAAGCCATATGAACGTGAACGCGTCCCGGTCGTATGCCTGCTGTCCGATCGAGACGATGCCGACGATGCCGTGCACGTCTGTCGCGCCATCCGGAAGATTGGGCGGCGGTTCCACTTGACCGAGCATCATGCCGATTCCCTTGAAGACCCCATTAATGGTGCTCAAAGAAGTAGCGACGCTCTCACCGAGCGCCTTGGGCGCGCTGAGTAGCGTATGTCTGGCGACCATCTCAGGAGTGACGCTGTCGACACCTATCTGCCCGAACTCGTTTGGAGTGACGTTGACTGTGACATACTCGCCCTGCCTGCTTATGACTATCTCGACGGGTTTTCCCGTGTAAGCGCGGAGCGCCGTTAACAGATCTTCGGGCGTCTTGATTGCCTGTCCGCCGACCGACACGAATTTGTCGCCCGCCTTCAGACCTGCGTCGGCAGCAATTTCCATCTCGGCGCTCAGGCTGGCTACTGAAGTGGAAGTCACTTCGTAGGATGGCTTGCCGACAAAGGTCAGGAGCGAAGCGAATGCAAGGATCGCGAAGACGACGTTCATCACAGGACCCGCCACAGCCACCAAGATGCGCTTCCAGACGGAAAATACCGTGATATTGCTCGTGTCATCGCCGGACCGTTTGGCGATTTCGAGCATCGTGCTCTCATCCTGCAATTCGGGAATCGATACGTAACCGCCGAGCGGAATCGGGCTAAGGCGAAACTCGGTCTGCCAGAATGTGCCAAGCACCAGCGAGTGCTCACGCTTGCCAAAACCAATTGAGAAAACCGGTGTCTTGAATCCAAGCATGCGCGCGACCAGCCAGTGGCCGAGCTCATGAATGAAGATAAGAAAAGCGATGCCGGCTACCATGGCCAGGATGCCCGGCTGGGCGCCCGAAGCCATTGCCGAAATCGAGTTGATAAGATTCATTTGCGGCTCCTTTCTGGCCCAAGTTACAGATAACTTGGGCTACACTGAAGGTCCAACGACCTGCCTGGCACCTGCCTTTGACTCCAGGCTCCGGCCGCCGTAAGTGCGAATCTTTAACGGTGCAGGCGATCCATCGGAATGCAAATGGCAATGAGAATGACCGCTAAGACGATGAAATAGAGCGTATCCATTGGTTCTAATCCTTTCTGGCAGCAGATCAGCCGTTTATTGGAGCAATCCAGTGGGCGCACGCCTGGCACGGCGTGCGCCCATGGTGTTTGTAATGTAATGACAGCTCGTTAAAATGGCTGAGCGTCTGAAGGGATGACCTGGGAACCGGCTTCCGCTTCCACCGCGGATCCGGGCTCGGCATAAACCGTCGAGCCGGATTTTGCCTTCACAGTGCCACCATACATTGCTCTTATCGTGGAGCCCTTTTCCGCAATCACTTCACTTTCGGCATCTGCGATCACGTATGAACCCCACTTTGCCGTTATCTTCGAATCCTTGAGCCCCTGAACAGTTGATCCGGCATGGGCAATCACAGTAGAGCCTTTACCGGCGAACACCACCGACCCAAGCATGGCATGAACGGTCGAGCCATCCAGGGCACCAGTTTCGGATTCCTTTCCGGCATAAACCACTGCCCCTCTCTGGCCTACGATCTTCACGCCAAAACCAAACAAACGACCATTGCGCACCACGACGCCGGGACTCTGGTGGCTCGAGGTCATGGTTGATTTGATGATCTCTTCGGTCAGGGCTGTCTGATTGTTTTCTGTTGATTGACCAGCTTCCCTGAGATCAATTTCGATTCCGTCTTTGGCGAAATGGACACCATCGGGAGTAATGACATTTACTCCGAAAGCCGTCACGGTATTGCCGTCAACGTATACCGAAGGCTCATGCTCCACCGGCGGCATCGTATCGTGCAGGCTGTTCTGAGCCATAGCGGTACTCGAGATCGAAATCATCAAGCACACTGACAAGGCAAACACTCTTGTAATTTTCGTGGAAGTAGACATGACTGTCCTTTCTTTGAAGGTGGGAGCAAAATCCCACCTTCAATGGCATAACCATTAAATGGAAGGCAAGATGAACTCCATCCTTCGAGTCAAGGGTTATTTGTTATTGTTTTTGTTCGACAGGAACTCAATCGCTTTCAAGAGTTGAACATCTTTGACTTCACCTCTTGGATGATCGGATTCCATATCCGGGTTGATTCCTTTGCGAGCGAGATTGTAGCCGGAAGGCGTCAGATACTCCAGACCGGTAATCGTTACGACGCCACCGGTCGGACCGGTGCTGGTCGCATAACCGACACCTTTTCCATAGGTGGTCTTGCCGATAATCGTTGCCCGCTTGTTGTCTTTGAGCGCTCCTGTGACAATCTCGGCAGCAGAAGCGGTGTTTTCATCTGTGAGAACTACCATGGGAGCTTCGAGCAATGAATTGATGAAGTCGTTGCTACCGTCCACGGCATCATTCATTGAAAATGCCAGGGGCGGCACCACTTCATAAGTCTGCTTCGAATACACTCTGCCGCTGCGTGTCTTGCTGGTGACGATCACGCCATCTTTTAAAAAGATGGATGCCACAACCAGGGACTCGGTGATCTCACCGCCGGGATTGCCGCGAAGATCGAGGATTACCCCTTTTACGGGAGCACCCTGCATCTTTTCACCAACTCCTTTAATGGCATTGAGAAATTCAGCGGTTCTCCGCCTGTTTTCGAAATCCGGCAACCTCAAATAGAGAAGGTTGTTGTCGGTAACCTGGGCGACCACTCCCTGGTCGGCAGTAAAAGCAACAGCCAGTTTTGCTGTTCTCTTCTGCCCGTTTTTAATCGCATAGGTGATATCTACTGTTGTGTCGACTTCTCCTTTCAATAGTTCGTTTGCCTCTTTGACGGACTTGCCTGCAAGCACTGTAGCGCCCACGGCGATTATGTTGTCCCCTCGCCGCAATTCGGAGTTATGGGCGGCAGAACCCCACTCGATGTAATCGATGTAGAAGGCTCCGTTCTCATCCTTTTTGACCTGAATACCCAGCCCTAGTAGTCCGGCTCTCTGCTCCTGGCTGACTTGAATTCTCTCCAGCCTGGTCACATATCTGGTCCATTGATCACCGAGACTTTCAACCATCTGCTGGATGGCAAGATCAAGATCGTCGGCCGAATTGATTTTGCCGTCGAACTTATGCTCCCACTCAGCCCAGTTGGCAAGTTTTTCCGGCTGGTAATACATGTTGCCTATCATTGCCCAGATACTCCGGTAGATCGACTCGTACTGGCTTCTGGTATCATTGTTGCCGAAGGCGTTGAAGCCCCTTTGCGAAGGATCGACAGGCATCGGAGAAACATATTGATCGCGATCTGTCGGAGAAAAGTAAGGATCTGTTGTTTGTGCTTGGCTGTATGTGGCCAGAGCAAGCACGGAAAGCAAGCTGATTATGCTTAGAAGCATTTTCATAGCTTAAGCCCTTTCGTAAGTAGAGTTTGTGATTGATTGGCTTCCGGAAACCCGCAGCCGAAAAGGCGGCTGCGGGCATAACCATCAAATGGAAGGTAGGATGAGCTCCATCCTTCGAGTCGAGGGTTATTCGGAACGTTTTTTCAAGGTTTTCTGCGATTCTTCGAACGCTTCTCTGTGCTTGAGTTCGTTTTCATGAAGCCGCGTGTCTTTTTCCAGCTTTTGTTCAGCCAGGGAAATCGCCAAGTTCTTGGCGAATTCGAGTTGATTGGAGCCATCATCGACGGCTTCAATCTTGTGGTCCGGCGCCACGCCGGCCCAGTCCATCTTCACGCCTTTGGGTCGAAACTCGAAAGTCGTCACATGAAGAGTTCGATTGAAGGGCAGCGAGATTACAGATTGCCCGACACCTT
>JAGQHH010000568.1 GCA_020431945.1 Cyanobacteria bacterium HKST-UBA02
GACGGGATGGAGTCCCTGGCGGCTCTCCCGAAATTGAACTATCTGCAACTGCGGATGATTTTCAATCTGCCGGATGGATTTGCCCGGGTCCTCTCGAAGAGCAAGTCTCTCCAGAGTCTCACCCTGGACTTTTCCAAGCCGGTCAGCGCCCGCGATGTGGAAGATCTGGCTGCCTGTCCGAAGCTCCATAGCTTGAGGCTCTCCGGTATCGAATCGGTGGATGATAGCTTCATCCCCAGCTTGAAAATGCTGAAAGTCCAACGTCTGGTGATCGATGACACCAGGATCAGCGATGACGGTCTTAAAGAGCTGGCTTCCCTGAAGAGTCTCAAGAATATTCAGGTGACTGTTAGAAGCGATGGCGAAATCGAGGCCGGCAGGAAGGCGTCGGCCAATCACCGGGCCCAGGCTATCAGCTCGAAGGGGATTCTCGAGTTCAAACATCTCAGACCCGATGTTCTGGTCGTGGAAGAGCAACCCCTGAGGGAGCTGGATCTCCTGTAATATTCTTTATAGATTCGAGATGAGAACATGGCCGACAACGATATCTGTCCCATTTGTATGAGCCCCAGGAAGGCTTCCGGAGAGGGTAGTCTCACCCAGTGGATAGTGGCGTGCAACTGCGATCTGGCCGACACCGAGGAAGCACAGAAGCTCTCCATAAGCATGTGCCGGGCTTGCGGCAAGCGAATCGGCGAGGGCCGGGCCGGCTCCTTTACTCAGTTCATTTTCCGGTCCGATATTTGCCGTTGCGAGAATCCCCGACCTTACAAAGTCTCTGCCGAGCAGGTCGAGACACCCGGGGTCGATGATTCGCAGGAGTTTTTCGATGACAGCGAAGAAGGGCTCGGGTTCGAGGAGGATCGCTTTCCCAGTGATCGCTATAAGCCCCTGAGGGAGCTCGGCAAAGGCGGCGGCGGCTCGGTCTACCTCGCCAGGGACAAGCTCCTGAACAAGGCTGTGGCTGTGAAGCTCCTGCATATTCTCGAGCCGCAGCAGCTTATTGCTTTCCAGGAAGAGGCCAGGGCTACGAGCAAGCTGTCTCATCAAGCGATAGTGGAAGTGCTCGACTTCGGAGTCACCGCCATCGGTGTTCCGTACATGGTCCTCGAGTTCGTGCCGGGGCGCTCTCTGGAGGAGCTCCTGGCGGAGCGAGGGCGTCTGGACTGGCCGGGCGCACGCGATATCGCCTGTCAGATCCTCGAAGGAATCGGCTATGCTCACGAGCGGGGCATTTTTCACCGGGATATAACGCCCAGCAATATCCTGCTTATCGAGAGAGCTGATGGGACTTTCGAGGTGCGGATCATCGATTTCGGGATAGCCAAGATCGACGACGAGAAGACCAGAGGAAGCCTGGGCAGCAAAGTCGTTGGGGCGCCTCTCTATATGAGCCCAGACCAGGGTCTGGGTCTGCCTTATGACAGCCGATCGGAGGTTTATTCGATAGGCTGCGTTCTCTTCGAAATGCTCACCGGCGAGCCGCCTTTCAGTGGCGAAACGGCTTTGCAGACATTGTCCATGCACGCGGAGTGCGAAAGACCGTCCCTTTCCGAGAGAACCGGTCTTGCTTTCACTCCGGAACTCGAAGCGATTGTTGCCAGAGCGCTTGCTGTGGAGCCCGAAGAGCGCTTCCAGGCTCCGAAGCAGTTCGCCTGGGCGCTTCAGGAAGTAAAGGAAGGACTCGAGCTCCCCGAAGGCGGGGACGCCGCCACTCCTTTGCTGGCCGATAAGCGTGGTCGGAGTCGACTTGTTCTGGCTCTTTCTTTCATCGCCGCCACTTGCTCCCTGGTCTCGGTAGACATGACGATGAGGGGGCAGAGCCGGATGTTGAAGCCGGTGGCCATCGGAAAGGTTCTTCTGGGCATGCGCGGTACGAACGAGATCGATGCCGAAGACGTTACCGCTGTCTCCAATCAGTACCAGAAGATTCTGGAGCGCTGGCGTATCCTGCCGCCACTGGTGGAAATCTACGAAGCCCGAGATTCGGACATGCGCGAGTTGCGAGAGGAGATCGAGAAGCGCAATCTCGAGATCACATCTATTCTCATGAGCTCCGACTCGCCGCTCACCTCGCGGGGCTTGCGCTGCCTCAAGGGTATTCCCCTGAGAAGCTTCGAGGCTGATGCCGGGCGCTTCAACGACGACAGCGCTCGAGCCCTCAAAATCTTTCCGGAGCTCACCGTGATTCGGCTCCAGGCTACGCCACTGGTTACTATCGAGGGAATCAAGGCGATCACCGAGCTCCCCAACCTGACATACCTCTCCATTCGTTTCACCAGACCGCTTCCGGAAGGGACAGTGGAGCAGATCAGCAAGATGGATCGGCTTACCACTATCGATCTCGGTCATTCCAGGCCGATAACACTGGACGATATCCGCACTCTCATCAAGATGCCTCATCTGAGAAGTCTCAAGATTACCAATACCGGGCTGGATGACAGTGTGGTGCCTATTCTTGTCGGTTCCCATGTCGAATTGCTCGAAATCGGCGAGAACAAGATCAGCGACAAAGGTCTCCTCGAGCTGGCCCGGATGAAGTCTATGAGGAGTCTCAAAATCTCCGCGGCTGGTGGCATCATCAGCAAGGACGGTCTGAAGCAATTCAGGAAGCTCAGACCGGATGTTTCCATAAAGGCCGGCACAATGATCAGTGCATCGGAGTTTTTCAACGGTCTTCCCGGTCTCGATCGATGATGTCCGAGCAAAATGAGGTCTGTCCCGTTTGTAGAAGCCCCAGGCGGTCGGCCGGATCGGGCAGTCTCACGCAGTGGATCGTTTCTTGCAATTGCGATTTGATGGAGCCCGGCTCAGATCAGATTTCGGAGCGGGACGAGAAGCTACGCGTCAGTATCTGCAGGACTTGCGGCAAGCGAATCGGAGAGGGGCGTGCAGGATCGTTCACTCAGTTCATTTTTCGCTCTGACCTGTGCCGTTGTGAAGTCCCGAGTCCTCATCTGGTTGCAGTGACATCTTCTGCGAGCGATCCGGAAAGTCTGGCGGAAGCCCAAGCGCAAGCCTATCCGGAAGAGCCGGAACTCGATCTCGGAGAGTCCTTTTTCCCCGGGGAGCGCTACAAACCGGTCGGAGAGCTGGGAAAAGGTGGAGGCGGCTCGGTGTATCTCTGTCGCGATCGCCTCCTGAACAAGCTGGTGGCGGTGAAGCTCTTGCATGGTCTGGAGTCTCGCCAGATCATCGCCTTTCAAGACGAGGCCCGGGCGACCAGTAAGCTCAATCACGAGGGGATCGTTGGTCTCCTGGATTTTGGAGTGGTTCGGGATGTGATGCCATATATGGTGCTCGAATATGTGCCGGGAAGACCGCTCTCGGAATTGATCGCCAGTCGGGGAATTCTGAGCTGGGAAGATTGTCGGAGCATTTTTCTGAGTGTCTGCGATGCTCTCTCTTATGCTCATGAGCATGGGGTATTGCATCGCGACGTCAAGCCAGACAAC
>JAGQHH010000569.1 GCA_020431945.1 Cyanobacteria bacterium HKST-UBA02
GCCTGTCTGATCCACCAGGTGGCATAGGTGGAGAAACGGAAACCACGTTCCGGATCGTACCTACCCACGGCCTTGAGCAGACCGATATTGCCTTCCTGGATAAGGTCTTGCAGAGACAGGCCTTTGCGCAAGTATTTCTTGGCGATACTCACCACCAGGCGCAGGTTTGCCTGGACGAGCATCATTCTCGCTTTGCTGTCGCCAGCCCGGGCACGCCGTCCCAGCTCCAGCTCTTCGGCGCCGCCAAGAAGGCGGTGCCTGCCTATCTCTTTGAAGTAGCGCTTGAGAGAATCGTTATCTACAAGACCGGCCGATTCAGTCTTATTTTTGCTGCCTTTCGGACGACCCCGACCACGTCGGGTCAGTGCCGGCGAGATCACCTCGAATTCGTCAGTGATCGAAACCCGGTCGTTCTCGAACTCATCAGGATCGATCTCGGCATCGAGGTCTTCTGTGTAGTCCGGTGCATCTTTGTAGTCGTATTCATACTCATCGCTGGTCCGATGGCTCGAATTTTTCATTGCTACCTCCCACCACCATCAATTTCAGGGACACACCGAAGGCTTATTTCACTCACCGGACCTTTTTTAGAGGTCGAGTCGACCGGCAATTTTTTCTACCTACGGGGCTTACATTTCTATTAGACCCAGGGCAGGCGTCAAAGTTCCGTAAATACAGCAATTGCAAGCTTTTCTTAATTATTCACGGGGTCTATTTTGGGGCAGTCTTCCGGGGTGCAACAAGCCTTGATTGTAAAGAGAGTGCCGTGATATCATCGCCCGAAGAGAGGTTGATTCAGAGAGTTCCACCCCGCTTGCGAAATACCTTACTAGCAGTATCAGCAGCAACTATCGCGCTCCTCTTGCTGGCACCACCGCCGGTATTATCCGCCGCCGAGCAAGATGCGACGGTTTCGAATGCCGCTGCCTCGGATCTCTCGCCTCCCACCGGCCAATCAAACCCCTCGAGCGCTGCTACTGCACCTGAAGCCCTCTCTTCGCGCCCTGATGCTCCCCCTCCGCAAGCCGTCGCCTCGAGCACAGAAACATCCAATTCGAATAGTCCGGCTCAACACACTCTCACCAAAGAAGAAATTCAAGGTCACCTGGATCTCAATAATTTCGATCGCGTATCCGACGGAATATTCAGAGGTTCCAATCCATCCGATCACGACATCAACGTACTCTCTCAGTACGGTATTAAAACGATAGTCAATCTCAGAATGAAGGGCAAAGCCACCAAGCACGAAGAAGCCATAGCGAAAGAAAATGGCATTCGCTACATTCATATACCTATGGGTTTCAGACACCCCCAGGACCAGAATACGGTCAAAGCCCTCGAAGTAATCTGCGATCCCCAAAATCAGCCCGTCTTCGTCCACTGCCTCCAGGGCTCCGATCGCACAGGCATGATAGTCGGCATCTACCGCCGCCTCTTCGACAACTGGAGTTTCACCAGGACCTACGCCGAGATGCACGAGCATCACTTCAAGCCCTGGCTCATGGGAATGAAAAAAGCAGTCAGAGACTGCGCCCAGTCAGCCCGCCTGGTCTCAGTAGCCAAAAACAGCTCCGACAAAGAAAAAGAAGCAAAACAACTGGCCAAAACAGGCGACGCTCCCCTCTAGGAGACCGATTCGGTCGGAGGCGCTCAGCGTGATGCGCGGTTGACAGGGACGACCGTCAAGTCTTTACGCCCACCGCTGCTCGAGGCACTTCATTTATATAGTCCGTGGTCATATCCTGCTTTCAGAACTTCAACCGATATCGGTTGAAGTTCCAGATTCGACCCATCTCAGAGGCGGCGACAAATCCCACACCCCTTGACACAAGCGGCGTTCGGGCAAAATCGACAATTTCAATCAGGAGCCGGTAGAGGCGCTTTTCACGTCCGCCCAGAGGGCCTCTTCATCGTAACCATCGTCGACCACATCGTTGGTCGTCTGGCTTGACGGACTGTGCTTTCTGGACTCTTCCAGCTTGCGCATGCCTGGGTCGAGCTCGTACAACCTGTAAAGCGGTCCCAGAGCTGTCTTCAGATTGGCGAGGATGCCGTTGACCTCTGTGCCGATTAGATTGAAGGCTGCTTTGGCCTGGGGGGTGGTTGCATGGGTATCTATGTCGTCGGCCAGACGAACGAGTTTGTCCGTCTCATTGACCAGATTGGTCAGGAGCTGGAGAACCTGTATATCCTTTGTCTTATTGGACGTGTCAGAGGACATTGCACCTACCCATATAAACTATTTAAGCAGCTTACGGGCTTCTGTGGGAACCCCGTTTTGCCGGAAAGTCGGAGATTGACCGGCAAAAGCGATTCTGACATGATAGCAGGCGTTTCCGCTGGTGCTGGGAAGTATGGCACTGCTTGAGATCAAGGGATTATCCACTGTTTTTCACACCGAGCTGGGTCTGGCTCGTGCAGTCGACAACATCAGCCTTTCGGTCGAGCCCGGAAAAGTCCTTGGTGTAGTCGGCGAGTCCGGTTGTGGCAAATCGA
>JAGQHH010000570.1 GCA_020431945.1 Cyanobacteria bacterium HKST-UBA02
AGCCGGGGCATCGGGAGAGCCGGGTGCCACCGCCGGCTCCTGGAAGATATTCTTGCCCGGTCCGAAAGAAGCCATCTCGCCGGTGCCCGGTCCATGGAACATGAACTTGGGCGGTTGCAGGGGCGCCTTGCCATGACCTTCGGGCTCTTCGGGCAGATTCAGGCTCTGGGTGCTGGACTCGGCTATGGACTTGAGCGAGCGGTTATCCGGGGTCATCACCAGACCCAGCTTGAGAAGATTGACTGCCACTGCAATGGTCCGGCTGGGACCGAGATTGTACTTGTCGGCAATCTCTTTGAGGCTCAGATTACCGTCGAGATCGTAATAGATGGTCTTCTGTACTTTCATGCCCAGGGGCGCACCGTCCTGGAGACGCCGCTCGAGTTGCTCGTCGGCGGCTTGAATGGGCGGCTTGTGCAGGACCGACATGATCTCGAGACCATGCTGGCGCATGAAGTCGAGATTGGCCAGATGCTCGTCTCCGAGCCTGAGAAGCTCATCGGTGGACTCCTGCACGCTGGCGGACTCGGGTTGCTTGTCAGCCTCGAAATGGGCCTGGCCTTCGCGCCAGGTGAAGAGCTCCATCACCGCCTCGAGCCCGTTCCCCACCGGTGAGGTGGCGTGCACGGGCTTGCCCAGCCCGAATTGCACGACGATCTCGCCCTTGCTGCTGTGTACATGGAGATGCCCGGTATGCTCGTCTTTCTCGGCGGTCTGCAGGATCATGGGCACCGAGCGCACCCTCAGATCGCCTCCCAGAGCGCCTATATCAGCCGGCATCGGGGGAATGGGAACTGCGGGGGCAGGCGGAGCCGGGCTCTGAAATCCACTTTGTGCTCCCATGCCATGGACTGCCGGAGGGATGGTCATGGAGGCGGTATCAGGATGTCCCGAATCTCCGACACTATAGATCGAAGATATATCGCCGCTGCTACCGGTCTTCTTGAAGCGGTCGCCCAGGCTGGTGGGCTTTTTGGATTTTGCCTTGTCCTGCTCCTCGGCTTCGCCGTCCAGGGGATGGGTAGCGCCCACCGTAGCCAGGATCTGGGGATAGATGATCGCCAGGTCGCTGGTTTTGTAGAACCAGTGCATCTTCTTGCCGGTCAGCCCTTCTTCGCTGAACCGCCATTCCATCTCCTCTGTCTCGAAATGACAGTGGATGGTGAGGAAATACTTCTTGTTTTCGTCCGGAACCTCCCAGAAGAAGATATGCTTGATGCCCGTGAACTTCCGGGCTTTGGCATACCATTCGGTGAGCACCTCGACGGAAGGGTGGGAATCCACCCTGTAGGTTTGCTCCGGTACTATGCCTCTTTTTGGAGTAAACATGAATTAACGCCAGACCCCTTATGTTCATATGCTCAAAATCAGGCAAATGCAAACCCCTGATTCGATCTGATATTATTTGCCGAAATTTCGAAAAGGAAAACAGGTGTTACCGAGCATACTCTGGGCAGCATATTTTTTCGGGAGCAGCGCATTCTTCGTCACTATTGCGGCTCTCGTCTGTCTTTTGACTGCGCCCTTCGATCGCAACCGCCGTCTTCTCCATCTCTATGCCAGTGCCTGGGGCATGGTGTACATCTACACGAATCCCTTCTGGCGTGTCAAATACGAAGGACGCGAGCTGATCGACCCGAACCGCACCTATGTGCTGGTAGCCAACCACCAGTCATACTGGGACATTCTCATCCTCTACGGTCTCTACAAACCCTTCAAATTCGTCTCTAAAGAGTCGATCTTCAAGATGCCCTTCATAGGCTTCAATATGATCCTCAATCAATACGTGAAGATCGAGCGAGGCAATCTATCCAGCATAAAATTGATGATGAATACCTGCAAAGACTGGCTGAACAGGGGCGCTTCCATCCTCCTCTTCCCGGAAGGCACTCGCTCGGAGGACGGCGAAATCCATAACTTTCGGGACGGTGCTTTCCGGCTGGCCGTCGATTGCAATGTTCCGGTGGTTCCGGTGGTAATAGACGGCACTTTCGATGTCATCTCGAAGAAATCAAAAAAACTCAATTTCAAAGTGGATATGACAGTCAGGGTTCTGCCCCCGGTGGACCCGAATGATTTCGATCGAAGCTCGGGTCTCATGCGCAAGCATGTCCATAAGATCATGCAGGAGAATCTCGACGAGCTCCGGGGCAAGACCAGGCTGATCGCTGATAACAGCCGCTAGCTCCGCCGCCGCAAGGCATCGTCGGAGCTTTCATCGGCCTCGCCGTCCTTGCGCCCTTTGCCGGCCTTGACGACCTGATCGGCATGATATCTGAGGTCCTCGAGCTTCTCCGCCCGGGCGCCGAAATAGACTTCGGTATACAGATCCATGAAGGTCGAAAGCGCGTCGGGGACGTTCTGAGCAGCTCGCTTGCCTTCCTTGATGTCCTTCTCGACTATCTCTCTGACGTTCCGGACATACTCGCTGGGAGTCTGCCAGGGCTCACGATCCACCTGGGTGGACTTACGGACCGCCTTGAGGACTTTCTGGTATTGAGCCCACTCCGGTCCCCGTCTGCCGCGGTTCAGGAGCCAGTCCCGGAGGATCCTGTAGAGCTTGCGTCCTACCACTATCAAGACTATCAGGGCGAGGATCGCTGCCAGGGCTCCCAGAACATAGCCGAGAATATTCCGCTTCTCAGCCACCACCTCTCTGGCCGTCTCGATACCCAGATCCTTTTTGACCTCGTCGATATGATAGACCTGTTCCCGGCGCTGAGCAGGCAGGAAGCCCTCGGGAAGCGGGTCGAAGGCCACCCATCCGAATTTCGGAATATATGCTTCGGCCCAGGTGCCGATATTGCCACCACGAACCTCGCGTACTCCTCGCACGGCATTCCATTCACCGGGGGTGAAACCATGGACCAGACGAGTCGGAATACCAATGCATCGATTGAGCATCACGAAGGCGGAGGAGAATTCCAGGCTGGTGCCTTCGTTGCGGTTACGCAGGAAGTCCTGGACGAAGTCCTGGGTCTCCGAGTTGGCTTCTCGATAAGGATTGTATCTATAATTCTTGCGAAGATAATCGGCAATCTGCTCGGACTGCACGAACCAGTTATAACGCGGGTCGCTGTGCTCCTCGGCAATGACGAACAGTTCATCGCTCACCGTATCCGGTAGCTGCAGGTACTGGCTGTAGTCATCCCGCACCTCCTCTTCTTCGGCACCATTCATAGGCGGCATGGTGCGCATGAGAGGCAGATCGTAGATCGGCAGCTGGGTTTTTATCTTGAACGTGGATTCGGCTTTGAGCTCGGCACCGGCTTTTATGGTGCCCATGGAGTCCACCGTTACTCGGGGCTGCTTCAAAATCAACTCCTGGGGGATCCAGGCTCCGGGCACGACATTACCGATGGTGACAGCCTTGACTGTCACCGCCTGGATCAGATCGACGCTCGGATAGCGCTCGGGGACACGCAGGGCGTCGGCAAGCCCGACATTGAAACGGCTCTGCTCGGATGAATCGAAAACGAAGCGGCGAGGCTTGTCAGGGATCACATCCAGGGGATCCGGAGCGGACGACTCTTCTACTGTTGCCGCAGGAGCCGCCTGGGGAGCGTTATTTCCGAAAGTTATCTGGGAATTGCTGCCCGAGTCCGGAATCTTCTGGGCCTTCATTAGAATATTGGTGGTGGGCGGCGGCGGCACATTGCGGCCAGAAGCATTGGGAACAACGGCAGCCGGGGTCCGGGCAGCAGGCACTTTCACCTTCAGAGGCTGGGGCGATCGTTTCACTTTACCGTCGATGACTTCCACCGGGCGGCTCTCTTCTTTGGCTTCATCAGAGACATCCCAGTAGCGACCATCGAACTTATCGAAGCACATGCGCCGCATATAGGCCAGTCGCCGTGACTTCACTTCCATAATCAGAGCGTCCGAATCGATCTCGCTTTTCGAGAGATCGAGCTTCTCGTCTCCGAGCAAGGCGAAAACGCCGGTGGTATCAGGTCCCGGATGACCGCCGCCACTGCCGCCTCCGCCGGAGCCACCGCCGCCGGAACCAGAACCAGATTCGGAACTGGATCCGGAATTTGAGCCGGAGTTAGAATCAGACCCGGCTACTTCTTTGCCTCCCCCGCTGCTGTTGCTCTGCGCACCACTGGAGCCCTGCTCGCCTTCCTCCCCGGCAACGCCTTTCGCCTTGCCGCTGCCGTTACTATTGCCCTTGCCCGTTCCTTCGCCGACTCCGGCATTCTCATTGCCTTTCTCGTTGGAGCCGGGCTTGCTGGTCCGACCGGAATCGACGCTCTTGCCTTTCTTAATCTCGCCTTTCGTGTTCTTCTTACCTTTACTCTCATTCTTTTGAGGCGGCTCGGCCTTCTCACCACCGGACTGCGGCGCGCCCTTACTGTGCGTGTTAGGCTGGTCGAGGCGCTTGCCATGGGCACCGCGCTCGTCTTCCCTGGGCTTCTCCTTGCGCTTTTTCTCGTCCTTTTCTTTCTTCGATACCGCTGGCGGTGCTTTCTGCTGAGCCTTGCCCTTTTTCTCATGGGTCGGCGGAACTTTCGCCATGTCCTCATTGTCCGAGGCGTGGTGCTCCTTCTTTTTCTGGCGCTCGCGATTCTCCAGAGTAGAGATGAGATTGGTGTTCTTCTTGAACCATTCTCTGCCTCTCTGTCCGCGGTCGTGTCTCATGGCCGGTGGTCTGGAAGGAAGGACCACGTCGATGGCATAATTCGGATCGAAAGAGCGACTGTAAGCCATGATCCTGTCCACCAGCTCGTCCACCCTCGGGATCATGAGAAACATCAGGGCGGCGAGCACAGGTATGGAAGCAAGCAATCCGATGGTGGTGCCGGCCCGGCTCCTGTAACGGAAACGCCGACCGGGCACGGGTATCTCCGGAGCAGCATTGATCGGACGGTCGAGCCAGGCGTTCAGGGTGCGGGAGACACAGTCGAAATAAAGCATTATCGCGCCGAGGGTGACATAACAGAAAGCGCATATTCCGAAAGGGAGACCTTTCGCCACCGGGGCAGCGGCACACAGAAGAAGCAGGCCAATCGATGAGGATACGTTCAAATCCGAGCGGGTGCGCATCTCGAAGGTCAGAAAAGTGAAGACCCCGGCAAGGAAGAGCACGAAAGGCGATACGAAGTCGAATTCGTCATGGAGCTCGCCGGTGAGCTGATAGAGCGTCAGACCGCCGGTGAGAATAATCCCGACAGCGGCCACCCAGCCCATCCACCTCAGCTTGTCGTGCCTGTGCTGATAGCTGAGGAAACTGCCGGCCACCACGAAAGTAAGGAAGAGCAGGATAAGTGGCCAGGAGATATGCACGAAAACAGAGCTGGCCACCACACAGATGAGTGCCATGAGGAAAACGACAATCCGCAGAGGGATGGAATCTTCAGGCGGCTCTTGCGGCTGCTCTTGCGGAGGCGGCTTCTTAGGATCGCTCATAACATCTCCAGATCGGCCTCCCATTCGATTCTACCAATTACCAGACCGTCCACGGGACCCATGTCTCTTTTCGGGTCATTCTCCTTGCGTTTCGGTCTCGACACGCCGAAGCTGACATTGTTCGCATTCGATCGCTTCTCGGGCTCCTCTTCCTCGGCCCAGTCCGACTGGATGATCGAGAGCTCCACCGGAGTGCAGATGATATCGCCGCCCTGCTGGGGATTGTATTTCATCACCTGTTCCCCGGTGGGAAAAACGCTCAGCAGATCACGCTCGATAGTTTGAATCTCGACTTCGTATTCTTCGAACTCGGCTTCTCTCTTGAAGCGCTCCTTCTCCTCGTCAGTCAGTCGCGTTCCGCTGCTGACCGGCTCCACCCTTGCCAGGATCTCCGAAACCAGCTCCAGACCCTGATTGACATTGCGGGGCAGATCCGACATGAGAAGATAGCACTGAGCCGAGCTCACCGGCGGAAAGAGAATTAGATTCGGGACCTGACCGAGCTTATAGCCGAAATGACAGAGGGACAGGACGGTGGTCACAGCCAGCTCGAACTGTTCCTGGCTGCGCCAGTTGCTCTTCAAATTGAGCAGAAGATTGAATACGGGAAGGGTCTCCTGGTCGAATTGCTTGACCAGCAGTTCCCCGGCTCTGGCGGTGAGGGGCCAGTGGATGTGTCTGCGGCTGTCCCCGGTCTGCCATTCTCGGACGCTGCGGAAACTGCTCGATTGCAGAGTGATAGAGGCGCCGACATGGGCCTGTCCCATGGTGGAGGGCACGCCCCGGAGGTGCTCGAGGAAATTCCCGGAGATCTCGTGGATCCGGGGATAAACAGTGATAGAGACGCCGTCGCCCTCCCCGACCTTGATATGCCTGGCCCACCAGCAAATGCCCAGGGGAAAACAGGTGGAGAGCTCCACGCCTTTGAGCTTATAGATTCCCCGGGCAAGAAGAGGCGTCGGGAACTCGAACCAGCGCTCCCGGTCCAGGGTCTCGACAAGCACCGGCTCCGGGGGCAGAATCTTTTCGAAAGTGCGTCCGTCTTTTCCCCGGCGCGCCACATCGACGCTCAGCCGGAGCCACTTCACCGGAAAAAACATGGACAGGGGTCCAAGGATCCGGCCCCGGCTGAGTTTGAGAACCACCGCCGCGTCCTCCGAGGAGAGGACCTCCCGGGGAAGAGAATAGTCGACTTTTATATCCGCCAGGATAATCAGCGGCAGGATCGCTCCCAGAACCCCGGCGCACATGAAGCTCGAGGCCAGGAAATAGAGCCACTCGTTCGCGCAAACGGCTCCGAAGATCCCGATCGCTATAGCCACCAGGAACATGATCAGGAAGCGGCTCTCGAGATACAGACGCATGCCGAATCCCAGGGGCAATCGCCAGCCGCGTCTTCTTGCCGGAGCAAAGACAGTCTGGGAGGAGAGGTCTTCGGACCTCCTCTCGATCTCGCCGGACTTCAGACCACGCATTCCTCTCATGGTCATGTCTCAGGAAGGCACTTTGACGGTCTCGACAATTTTCTTGATGATGTCGCTGTGACAGATTCGGTTCGATTTGACCTTGGGCACGATCCGGTGTCCGAAGACGAAAGGAGCCAGGAATTTTACGTCCTCCGGAGTGACGAAGTCCCGGCCCTCGACGAAGGCCACCGCCTGAGAAGCCTTGACCAGGAGCTGAGCCCCCCGGGGAGAAACGCCCAGTACCACCGAGGGATGATCTCTGGTGGCTTCCACGATGTCGATGACATAATTCACCAGAGCTTCGTGGACGAAGACCTTTTTGCGTGCCTGACGCATGGACAGGACATCATCCACCGAGAGGACGGACTGCACCGAGAAGGAGCTGTCGTTGAGAGTCATTTTGATGATCTCGGCTTCCTGCTCTCTCTGGGGATAGCCCAGGGACATCGAGACCATGAATCGATCGAGCTGGGCTTCCGGCAGGGGAAACGTGCCGTGGTGCTCAATAGGATTCTGGGTGGCCATGACGAAATAAAGATCCGGCAGCCTTCTGGTAACGCCGTCACTGGTCACCTGTCCTTCTTCCATGGCTTCCAGCAAACTCGACTGAGTGCGGGGAGTGGCCCGGTTGATCTCATCCATGAGCAGGATATTGGTGAAAATCGGGCCGGGAACGAAATTGAACTTTGACTCTCTCTGGTCGTAGATGTTCACGCCCGAAATATCGGAAGGTAGTAAATCCGGGGTCGCCTGAATGCGTTTGAAATCGGCGTGGATCGATTTAGCCAGACTCTTGGCCAGAAGTGTCTTGCCCACACCCGGAACATCCTCCAGGAGGACATGACCACCGGCGAGCATGGCCACCACAGCCAGCTTGGATGCCTTGACCTGGCCGACCAGCGCCCTGCCCATATTGTCAACCAGCAATTTCGCCTTGGGAGAGAGAGTGCTGACCTCTTGCGCCGACGCTACTGCTTGCGGTTGATTCACCACCCACCTCCTGATTATCCGACTCAGCCATCATACCCGACCGGTTACGAGCCCTAAACCCGTAATAAGCTATAATGCTCCTGTGAGATGTCGGTCACGGAAAAGTCATGTCTCAGAACACAAGATTACTACTCCTCGCACTCGTAGTCCTGGTGGTCTTCGGGATCTTCCTTCAGAGCCTGATCGCCAGGTCCCTTCAGGACACTTTCGGAGCAGACAAAGGCTTGCCGGAAGTACCGCAGCCCCGGTCGCCTTATGCCCAGAAGGGCGAGCCGCCGCCCAAACGTGACGGTGAGGGCGAGGGAGCCGACCAGGCTGGTGCACAGGCCGGGATTCCAATACCCAAACCAGTGCCGGCCAAGGCCAAGTAGCAAACCCCAGCCAAGTGCTCAGCCTTGCGGCGAGTCGGCTGCCGCCTCAGCCGGAAGATCTCGGCGGCAGGCGATCAAATGTCTGAAAAGTACACCCAGAGCCCCGGCCACCGGCAAGGATACGATGATTCCGAGCATGCCGTCGAGCCGAGCACCGATCATGATGGCTAGAAATATCAGAACCGGATGCAATCCTATGGCATCGCCGATATAGCGCGGCGCCACGATGTTATCCTTGATCCACTGCAAGAGGTTGAACACCACCAGCAGTATCAATACCTGGACGATTCGATCGGCGGGCAGATTGCTCATACCGGTCAGAATCACCGATAGAAGCGCGGGCAGGAAGCCGAGAGTGGGACCTATGACCGGCACGATCTCCCAGACACCGAGGAAAAGACCGAGAGCCAGGGCATACTGGACGCCCAGCACCATATAGACCACCACCATGAAGACACCGAACAGAAGACCGAGCACGATCTGTCCCCGGAAGAAAGCGTGAAGACTGACATTGATCTCGCTCAAAACTGTTCGCGCCGGACCGCGCCTGGCTTCCGGCAGCAAATCCACCAGCGATGACACCATTGAAGATCCGCCCTGCAGAAAATAGAAGGTCAGCACCATGACACTGAGACCGTAGACGATCCAGGTCATGGTAGACATGGCCACCGCCGCCATCTGCCCGACGATGGCATTGCCGTCTGGTCTGGGCAAGTTTCCGGCCAGGGAGGATATGACCTCCTGGAGATTGGGAAGGTGATAGCGAGCCAGGGTGGCTTCGAGAGGCCCGCTCATGGCTCCGAGATTGTCGGCCCAGAGAGGCAATTGATTGATGGTGCTGTTGAGCAGCTCCGAGAGCTGCACCATCATCGCCGGGACTAATAGAACGATACCAAAAATGGTTAGCACCGCCAGCATGCCATAAACCGCCAGGACGGCCAGGATCCTTTTGCCGCAAGCCTTCTCCAGGCTATCGACGAAGCCGGATACGGTATAAGTAAAAAAGATCGAGATGGCAAGGATGCGCAGGATATCAGAAAAGGTAACAGCCAGCTGCACGACCAGATAACCGATGAGCAGGCAGAGCGTGGTGATCACCAGACGGCGCTGCAAAAGAAGCAGGCTTTCGCCTTGATCTTCGGTTTTCGGCTCGGGGCCAGAATTCTTCATGACACTACTCAGCGCGAGTTAAGCAGCCTTTTCAGATAATCCACTCTCTGGACGACTCCGGCATCGAGCTTATCACGAGGAGCAAGCTCCATGGTTCGCTTGTATTCATATAAAGCGTCCTCGCCTTTCTGAAGCTTCATATAAGTATCGCCCAGCAATTGATGGAAACGAAAGTCCCCGGGGACCAGAAGAATAGCCAGCTTGAGCTGTTTTTCGGCCTCCTCAAAATCCTCCTGGTTGACAAGAATCTCGGACAGGCGATAACGAGACTCGACATCCGAGGCATTGCGCTTGAGAGCCTGGTTGAACTCGGCAGCAGCCTCGGACTTCTTGCCGAGACTGGAAAGAATGATACCGAGATTGAAATGGTAATCGGCACGCTCCGGCTTGATCTTGAGAGCTATCCTGGCTTCCTTCTCCGCCTCGTCGAACTGCTTGAGTTCTTTGAGGACCACAGCAAGATTGTTGTGATAGGCGCCCCCTCCAGGGTTCAAGCTAATCGCCTTGCGATAGAGATTGGCTGCCTCGTCGAGCTTGCCCTGGCTCTGCAAATCGATCCCTTCGAGATTGCACTGTCTGGCTTCCTCGGCGTCAGCCCTGGCCGCCGGCTGGAAAGCGAAAGAGATCGCCCCTACAGCCAGAAAGCAAATCAGGCTCCTGATCTTACGATTGATTTTGTGATCTGGGTGACGCATCTTCCCTGGCTCTGATATCCTAAATTTCTTACCTCGAACGGGAATCGGATAATCTCGATTGCGCTCTCCCTGGCGGCTGATAACGTTAATCCTTGTAATCGCCCTGACGACAGGTCTGATCGTCATGATAGTGCTGTTTGCCGGATCGCAAAAGCGAATCCGCAATCTCAAGCACGAGAAATTCCAGCTCCTCAGCCAGGTGGCTTCCCTGACCACCGGCAAATCACCGGACACTGTAAGAGACGAGCAATCTCTCTACCGCCGGGACTTCGTCAGCCACAATGACGGCAACCGGGACAGCTATGTCCTGTCGCCACCCCTGGTGCCGCCCGCCGACGGCAAATATGTTCTGGTGGTCTACCTGCACGGCATGGGATCCAATTATCTCGAGCCTTATTTCGTCCCGGACAAAGAGCCCATCGCTCCCCGATTGAGAGAGGCGTTTCCAGGCATGGTCCTGGCATCCCTGAGCTATGGCAAGGACTCTTCCTGGACCAATCCGAAAGCCGTCGCCGACATCAACCAGAATATCAGCGAGCTCACCTATGCTTATCCGGTGGACAGCATCATCATGATGGGCACCAGTATGGGGGGCTGCGCCGCCGCCTATTACAGCGCCGTCGCGCCGGAGCCGATCAGGAAGAGAATCCGGGGAGTGGTGAGCATCGAGGGGGCAGGCGATCTGGCGGAGCTATTCAAATCAACCGGATCGACCGTGGTCAAATTCGGCATATCCGGCGCCATGGGCGGGACGCCGGAGACCGTTCCGGACGTCTACAAGCAATCGAGCTTCCTGAGCCATCTGGACGAGCTACCGCAAAGCACTCGCTTCGCCATCGTCTCCGCCCGCCAGGATAGCACCGTCCCACCGGCCCTGCAAAAAGAGATGAAAGAAAGCATCGAGAAGCATGGCAACCCGGTCAGTTTCGTGGAGCTCGACGCCGGACACGAGATGCCACCACCGGGAGTCTATGTAGACGCCCTGCGCTTCGCCCTTCAGTGAAGCTGGTATCATTTCTGAGTGACAGTAAAAGCGGAGTGAGAGTATGAGCGACTCACGACTCAAGACGAGCCTGATTTGTCTGGGCCTCTCGGCAGGGCTCTGCCTGGCACCAGATATGCTACCAGAGGCTCGAGCCCAGAGCGCTTTCTGGGACACGGCAGCACGCCGCCAGTCACAGGATCTCTCGTCTGCCGCCCTGAACTATCTGACAAACCGGGCAGACAAAAAGAGTCATGGTTTCAAATTCAAAACAAAATCCAAGAGTGGAGTCGATAAAGCAATCGAGCTGCTCGACCGGGCAGTCGCAGCCGACCCCACCGATCCGCTTCCGCACTATCTTCTGGGCATAGCCCTGGCCATGTCCGGTCGCTTCGAGCCGGCTCTCGAGGCTCTGAAAAAAGCAAACAAGCTCGACCCGGACGAAGAGGAGACCCTGATCGCCGCCGGTCTAGCCCAGCATCTCGGCGGCAATTACCGAAGCGCCATCTCGATCTGGAGCAAGCTCGAGAAACGCACCGAAAACCTGGTGCCGGTTCATATTCTTCTGGGCTACGCTTATTTTCGCCAGGGCGATTTCGATAGTGCTCTGGACAGCTTCGCCGCCGCCACCGAAGAGAATCCCTCATGCCAGGCGGCTTACCAGGGAATGGCGGAGATCTATCTGCTCTCCGGAGATCTCGTCAACGCGCGCAAATATGCCAGTCGGGCCGAGTCCATCAGTACTTACCCGCCGGTCATTCTCATGCTTGCCGAAATCGACCTCATGGAAGGAGACGACAAATCCGCCCAGACCCGCTTGAGAGACTGGAAGAAAAGCACTCGCAAAGGACCTGTCCATCGCTCCATGACCACTATAGGATTCTCGGACCAGCATAACTTCCAGTGGGATCCCCTGGGTCATCAGCATCTCGACAACGACAGCGTGCTCCAGGCACGCAATCTGTCGGCGGACAAGGCAACCAGAGCCGCCGGTCTGGGCAAACGCGGTAAAGTCGATGCTCTGATGGCCACCCTCAAAAAGGGCCTGGCTACCAACCCCCGTGACTTCTTCCTGGTCCACGAGCTGGGTTGTCTCCAGATGGCCCAGGGCAATCCGACGGCGGCCCGGGCAAGTTTCAAAAGAGCTCTCAAGCTCTGCAGTCAGTGCAACCTCGATCTCATCTATCTTGCCTCCTGCTCTCTCATGCTTCAGAAAGAAGATGAGGCCAGGAGCTATATGAGCCGTTATCGGAAGATCTATCCCGGTGCCACCCTCAGACCGGAATTGAATGATCTCACCGAAGCTCCGGAAGAAGCCCAGGCCGAGGCCGGAACACTGCCCGGCAAAAACAAGAACTCAGGCAAGAAAGAAGAACCGGACGGCTTCTGATGAAGAAGACCGAAAAGGAAAAGCTCTCCCAGGAGATTCTCATCACTTACATAGGAATCGCCGTGGTGGTGCTCATCCTTGTAATCAATTTCGCCCTTGTCTTCTATGTAGCCGACCGGATGACAAAAATGGAAGAGCGCAGCAATGCCATCGATATCCGGGGAAAAGATCTCGAGCCGGTGCCGATACCTGATCTGATGAAATAGTCAGGAGTGCTTTTTCTTCCAGTCGCTCTTGTAGTGGAGCTTTTTCCAGCTTCCGTTCTTGCGCACGAAAACATCGGTACAGTCGGACTCGTAAGTGCCTGTCTTCCGGCCGCCCACCACTTTGGTGGCATGGAAAGTGACCACGGCGGTGTCGCCGTCGACCCGGGCATAGGGATGATCGATGGTATAAGAGAGCACTGGATTCTTGCCGACATGGGAATCGTGCCAGCGTTTCTTCAGATCGACCATGACCGCTTCCCGACCGACCAGGAGCTTTTTGCTGTGGTTGTCGAAAGTGGTGACACCATCATCCAGATACTTCTCGAACTCTTCGAAATTGCCGTCGGTGTAAGCCTTGGCGATCTTCTTCAGGGTCTCGAGCACCGCCTCTGACTCCGAGCAGGCAGCGTGAGGATTGGTACAACTGACCTTGCCTCCCTGGCATTTGTCCGCCTCGCTACCCTGATCTTGATCCAGGGCCGAAGCCGGCAGCATCGCGAAGGCGACGGCGAGGGTGGCGAGAATAACGCTCTTTCTAATCATATGCTTGCA
Organism: Cyanobacteria bacterium HKST-UBA02; assembly: GCA_020431945.1. The sequence continues at coordinate 13,232 of JAGQHH010000570.1, forward strand.
ACCTCAGGTAGATTCTACAGCCAATTCAGGCTCAAGTCACGTGCAATCTCACTGCACTCGCCTGATGGCGTCCTCGATATTCCGCAAAGACCTGTCGGTGTCCCGCAAATAAGAATTGACCATATCCAGCTGGCGATCCAGATCCGCCATCTTTCTCTTGATCTCGTCGGCTTTCTCCTCGAGGTGAGACCGCTGGTCTATGAGAGCGTCCCTGGTCTTGGAGAGGTTGTTGTAGACGGTCTGATCGTAAGCCTGGACATAACCGGCACAATAAGAGAGGCCGCCTACCACGAGGATAAGGACCGGCAACAATAGCTTCTGCCTGGGCACCACTGAGTTTCTCCTTTAGAACCCTCTAGAGAATATTACAACCAATATAAAGGTAGAAGCGAGAAAATCCTGATTCCCTGTAGAGCCTTGCTATATTGCATGCCGTAAAAAGACAGATCGGGAGAGAGCCAGTGAGCGCAAGCAAGACGGAGAAAGACTACCGGCAAGCCCTGGAGGGCGAAGCCCGGACACTCTGCGAGCGTGCCATCGCTCTGGGCATGGCAGAAGACCTGGGTCTCGAGAAGATCGGCGATGTCACCACCCTGGCCACTGTCCCGGAGGACGCCAGGGCACAGGCCCGGGTAGAGCTTCGCCAGCCGGCGATGATCGCCGGTCTGACGATTTTCCAGTCGGTGATGCAGGAACTCGACCGGGATCTAAACCTGGACTTCCTCTGCCGGGAAGGAGACAGGGTCGCCGGAACGCCCTGTGACATCCTGAGAGTGACAGGCAATGCCCGGGCGATCCTCACCGCCGAGCGTCTCGCCCTCAATCTTCTCCAGCGTATGTCGGCCATAGCCACCATGACCGGCCGCTTCGTCGAGAAAGCCCGGGGAAGCGGCATCGAAATACTACACACGAGAAAAACGACACCGGGTCTGCGTGCTTTCGAGCGTTACGCCGTCCTGGTCGGTGGCGGCTCCCTTCACCGGGCCGGACTCTATGACCGGGTCCTGATCAAAGAGAATCACATAACCATGGCAGGCTCGGTGGCAGAGGCTGTCATGCGCTCCCGCAAAGCATGGCCCGCGCTGATTGTCGAGATCGAGACCAGGACTCTCGCCGAAGTCGAAGAAGCCGTTGAGGCCGGCGCCGATATCATCCTTCTCGACAATATGAAACCGGATCAAGTGCGAGAAGCCGTGAGGCTTGTGGCCGGCGCCGGCAGGCTCGAAGTCTCCGGTGGTATCAATCTGGACAATCTCGATTCCTACCTCATACAAGGTATCGACTATATATCCGTCGGGGCCCTCACGCACTCGGTTCCGGCTGTGGATATGAGCCTGATTCTGGATTGAGAAGCGTTGAAAAGCGACTAAATTCTGTTAACAAACTTAAAATTATGAAGACTGTTAAGCGCGGAAACACCGCTATATTCAGCTAAGCGAAGATCGAGCCCGGCAATTGTCAGGGTATATTTGATTAACATATAAGCAGTTCTCAATCGACGATCCAGGCTATACACTAATACTGTCTTCAACTTCTCTTCATCTTTTCGTCAAGCACCGCCGCGAAGAGGTCTCCAGTCGGCCGGGCTGTTTAATGTTGTCGTTTTTTTCAGCGTTTCTCTAAGGACTAATAACCATGAGCAAACCAACCAGAATTTTCCTAGTCGAGCAGGATTCGCCCTCGCTCGTGATGCTCAATCTCTGGCTCGACAACTTCGATGATATCGAGATCGTGGGTACGGCCCTGGCAGACGAGGATGTTCTCGGGCGCATTGCCCGCAGCCGCCCGGACGTGGTGGTGTTCAAATGGCAGACATCCACCGTCAAGCAGCTGAAGATGACCATGGATGCACCGGCCCTGGTGTGCATCCGGGACGGCAATTTCCTCGCCCTCGAAGGCATGATCAACGGCACCCCCGAGATCCTGATCCCCTCGACCCATACCTGCGACGAGTTGATAAAATCAATCAAACGGGCTGCCGCCAAGCGTCTTGCTATGCACTCCAAGCCCGATATGCCCCTTTCCAAGGCCGGTTAGAATCAACCTCCATCCAGTTTTTCCAGGACTGCTCACTCTCTTGGCGATGTTGCTTTTCATGCGCCAATTTTTGCATTCCTGGTTGAAAGACCCGGCTCTGGTCAAGACTACAGCCGAAGAAAATTCCGCCCATAAGCTTAAGAACGGTCTGCGCCCTCCCGAGATCGCTTATCTGGTCAGGGGCGGCGATACCACCCATGCACTCATCGTCCTGGCCGTGGATCTCACCCAGAGAGGCTTGCGCAAGAATGAAGACGAGACCTTCACCGAGAGCCTCTGCGACTACGAGAAGAACATGCTCGAGATCGTCCGGGGGGCTTTCTCGAGCTGGGCCACGAAAAAAACAAAGGACGTGGTCCTGGGAAGCGCCCGGAGCCCGCGCCAGATTGCCGCCCGCATTACTTTCCTCTATCGCTTCCTGACCGGCTCACTGAAAGCATTCATAGAAGAGACCATCAGCGATCCCGGCAAGCTCCGGAAATACTTCTCTTATCAGGGTCTTCTCAGAATTCTTGCCGACTTCACCAGCGCCGGATACAGGCAGGCTTTCGAAGAGGAGCTGCGCAAGAGCCTTCTTCGACGGGGTCTCATCCTGGACGCGGCTCATCGTCACCGGGCCGCCCGTGCTCTTGCTGCCGGCGCGGTCCTGGGGCTTATCGGCACAGCCTTTCTCGCCTTTCATTTCGAAGGCAGTCTGGCCAGCGCCCTGATCATCTGGATCACCTCTCTTGTCATGAGCGCGGGAGCCAGACTTGTTCTCGCCCTGCGCAATCTCGTCCCTCTCTATCAAGAGCTTGCCGTGATCGCCGACCAGGTAATCAGAAAGAGCTTACGGCTGAGATTCCTGATCCTTCTCCTGCGCTCTTTCAATCTGCTTGCCACCACCCTGGCGGTCAGCCTGGCTCTCCTGGCAGGTCTTGTCGGTCTCGGGCTCTGCCGTCTGCTCTACGCGCCCACCGGCAGCTTCGAGATCCTCACTCTGATCGCCTTCTCTCTTGCCAACTTCGCAGTCTTGCAGCTTGCCTTCGATGCTTTCGACCTTTTCACCAGAGAATATCCCTCCGGTATCGCCAGAAAGCAGCTGGACAGCCTCAGGGCGGAGCTCGAGAACAAGAGCCCCCTCGATTCATTCAAACTTTTTCTCACCAACAGAGATTACGATCCGACCCTCTCCAAGCTGGTCGCCGTATATGGAATCGAAACACTGCTCCTCTTTGTTTAACAGAAACAAAGTTAAGAGCCGGCTCTGATGGCGGCAGGGCAGGGGGAAAGCCAATATAATGTATTGCCGCTATCATCGGCCCATGTCAAGAAATACAAGAACCAGAAAACTTGAGAAAGAGTTCCCGGCGGTGATCACCGGCGCCTCATCGGGCATAGGCAAAGCGCTCGCCCTGCGGCTCGCCAGACGCTATCGGGCAAAGCTCGTGATCAATGCCCGCAGTGTCGATCAACTCGCAGACACGAAAGAAGCCGTGGAGAAGCTGGGAGGCCAGTGCCTGGTCGTCCCCGGGGATCTTTCGGAGGCGGGGCTGGCAGCCTCTCTCGTGGACAGATGCCTGGAAGAATACGGCGGCATTCATCTCCTGGTTAACAATGCCGGTCTGGCCAAACCGGGACAGATACTCGATCTTGAAATAGACGACTGGCGCCGGGTATTCGAAGTCAACTTTTTCGCAGCCCTGGAAGCCACTTACCGAGCCCTTCCTGAATTCAAGAAACGGGGCGCGGGCAAGATCGTCAACATCTCCTCGGTGGCAGGCAAGGTAGCCTTCGCCGGAAGCGTCTGCTATGCCGCGTCCAAGCATGCCATGACAGCCATGTCCACAGGCATGGCTGCGGAGCTCAAAAGAGACGGAATCGACATTCTCACCGTTTCGCCCGGCTGGGTGCGCACCGAGTTTTTCGAGAAGAACAGCGTCGACGACGCCAAGAATCCTACCCTGATTGCAGCTCGCAACGATGTTGCCGGTCTGCTCATGCGATATGTTCTCTCGATCTCGCCTGAGAGCGTGGCGGAGCAGATCGAAAAGAATCTAAACAGGGGTGGAAGCCACGAGATGATCATGACTGCGCCGGGCAAACTGGTGGAGAGACTTCAGGCTCTTGCTCCCGGTCTGGTATTCTCGGTTAATTCCAGGCTGCCAGTTTCAGCCACGGATAGCCGGGATAAAAGCAAGACCCTCGATAAAGTAGCCGGATGACAGCGGAGAGAGAGAAGATGCCGGACTTTGACTATGACGAATTTCTGGAGAAGGCCTCCGCCTATCGCTATGCCATCCAGAAGGAAAAGGAAATCAAGTCCAAAAGACATCAAACCATGTCTGCCCTGGGAGCTGCTGCCGTCAATCTGGTGGGCATGCTCAACAATACGAACGGCAGCGATCCCGATCCCCGGGACACCGTGAGCCAGCTTCTCACTACCGACCTGGCCAACGATGTCATTTTCGTGCGCTCGGGCAAACGTCGCCTGACAATCACTATCCTCAGCGGCGTAGGCTCGGATGCCGACCTGCCCAATCCGAGAAATGAAAACTGCGGGCAGATCTTCGCTTATGCCTTCATGTCCGATCAGGATACAGCCACCCTGGTCTCACGGCTGAGAATTTACAACAACGGCGATATAAGCGACGGAGAAATGTCCTGGTCTCTCAAAGACGGCGCCGAGGGCTGTTACCCGTATATGTCCAGACTGATCACCAATTGTCTGTTCGAGCTGGAGATGAACTGGACAAGGACCGAGAATCTCCCCTCTTTCCTGGCCCAGGTACCGATTGTCTCCGGAGAGGTTCATCTTGAGCACCTGCGCCGCACCTCGGGACAATACTCAATAAAGCCGGCCCAAAAACCAGCCGAGAAATAAAGACGGCACTATAATGCCAATAGGATCTGTTTCGATATAACGGACTAAATGGCTGAGCTCGAGCTGTGCATTCCTTATAAAAGCAAAGCCTGCCAGGTTGGCGTTGTGGCCACTGCCGCCCTTATGCCCCTGTGGGGCATTGCCATTCCCTTTTTCCTGGGTCTGCTGACCAGCCAGATCATTCAGAACCCCCATCAGATTCCGGCAATCGTGGCTT
>JAGQHH010000571.1 GCA_020431945.1 Cyanobacteria bacterium HKST-UBA02
AGCAATATCAGGCTCCGCCACAGCAATATCAGGCTCCGCCACAGCAGTATCAGGCTCCGCCGCAGCAGTATCAGGCTCCGCCGCAGCAGTATCAGGCTCCGCCTCAACAGTATCAAGCCCCGCCTCAGCAACCGCCTTCCCAGACTCCGCAAAATTCTGACGATGCGGACTTGTGGCAGCGATTCAACGAATACAGCAATAAACAAGATCAATATCGGCAGCAATCTCAGGGACCGCCACAGTATTCGCAGCCGCCTCAATATTCACGACCGCCACAGTATTCTCAGCCCCCGCAATATTCGCAACCGCCGCAGTATTCGCAGCCCCCGCAATATTCGCAACAGCCACAGTATTCGCAGCAGCCCCCTCAGTATTCGCAGCCGCCGCAATATTCGCAGCCCCCGCAGTATTCGCAACAGCCTCAATACTCGCGACCTATGTATGGGGGCAGCGCTCCTGCGTATGGCGGCTCACCACCGGCAGCATCGGGGAACTTCCCGAGCCCCGACATGATCCCTGAATTCGGCAAGCCCCTTCCTGCGCCGGCTTCCAATCGAGGAGCCGGCGGTCAGGCCTGGACGTCCGGCGCGCGAGGTCCTGCGCCCCGCGGCGGCGGGTCCGATGAGGACAGAGTCGGCAGGCTCGAGCAGGCGGCTTTCGGCTCTACTTACCCGGAACATGATGTGACCGACCGGGTCGATCATCTCGAGAAAGAGGTCTTCGGCAGCCCCGGATCAGGCAGTCTGAAAGAGCGGATCTCTCGCCTTGAGAAGCGCCTCACCGGAGGCAGCGCTTTCGGTAATGGCGCTTTCGGGGGATCGAAATCGGACGACAAGCCAGAGCTGGCTCGTGCCAGCTCCGCTCCGGTCGGTCAGGTCTTCCCCGAAGGAAACAAGGCTGATACCAACAGTGGTGCTGCCCCGGATGACGGTGCTCCGGCGGAGCTCAGCCAGGAGCCGCAACTTTCGTATAAGACTGCTGCCGAGGTGGTGGAATCGCTCCCTTACGACAAGAAGGCCGGCGATTATCTAAAAGATCTGCACATATTCGAAGGGGACCGGGCCGCTCGCTGGGACAGCTTTCCTGTCCGGGTGCGGTTTCCGGAAGCGAGCCCGGATGTCTGGAGAGAATCGCTCCAGGAAGGGGTCGATCTCTGGGGGCAGTATATTCCCCTGCGGGTCGCCAGGCGCAATGAATCAGCCGATATCGAGGTCTCCTGGGTCAACCATCTGGTCCCGCGGGTCCTTGGTGTTACCCGGCTGACAGTCTTCGGTGGGCGCATGAAAGTGAATATCTATCTTCTTCGTCCCAGCTATTACCAGCCCGGGGTCTCCGAAAAGTCTCTGGTGGGGGTGATCGAGCACGAACTCGGACATGCCCTTGGCATCTTCGGGCACAGCAGCGAGAAGGGCGACACCATGTACGAGTTCGTCATCCTGCCTGGCAAGGGTGGCAAGCTCTCCCAAACCAAGTTCGGCAGCCTATCGTCAAGGGACGTTAACACTTTGAAGCGAGTCTACGAAAAGAAGCCGCTGCCTGCAGGGTTTTCCACCAGCAGCCCGATGGAGTGGAGCTCTGCTGCCTTAAATTAGCATTTGTTAGAGATAAATCAGCCATCTCGTTGGACAATGGTCCCTATATACGAGAGGTATGACAATGGCAGCTACAGTTAGAGAAGTCACTATCGCCCACAGCCCGGACTCGGACGACGCGTTCATGTTCTACGGGCTGGCAAAAGATCTGCTGGATACACGCGGACTCACCATCCACCAGGTTCTCAAAGATATCCAGAGCCTCAACAAAGATGCCATGGAAGGACGCTACGAAGTATCCGCCATCTCCTTCGCTGCCTATCCTTATGTCAGTGACCGCTACAAGCTCATGCCCTGCGGCGCCAGCATGGGAGACGATTACGGTCCGATTCTCGTAGCCCGGGAGAAGCTCAGCGGCGAAGCCCTGAAGAAAGCCAAAATCGCCATCCCCGGCAAACTGACTACTGCTTATCTCACCCTGAGGCTCTATCAGGACGGTCTCGAAGTGCATGAAGAGCCTTTCGATCAGATCATCGACATGGTGGCTGAGGGCAAATATGACGCCGGGCTGCTCATCCATGAAGGACAGCTCACCTACGAGAAACTCGGTCTCAAGAAGATCGTGGATCTCGGCGAGTGGTGGAAAGAGCTGACCGGTCTTCCGCTTCCCCTGGGCGGCAACGTCGTCCGCAAAGATCTCGGGGAAGAAATGATCCACACTCTCACCAGCCTTATCAAAGAGTCCATCCAGTTTTCCCTGAACAACCGCAAGGATGCCCTGGAATATGCCCTGACCTTCGCCCGGGATATGCCGGAGGAGCTGGCGGACAAGTTCGTGGGCATGTATGTGAACGACCTCACCGTGGACTACGGTGAAGCCGGTATGAAAGCGGTTCGCAAGCTTTTCGCCATGGCCAATGAAAAGGGAATCTATGCCGAAAAGGTAGTTCCCGAGTTCGTGGTTCTCGAGAAAGCAGCGGTCTGAACCTGTTGTCAAGAAAATCAGGATTTACCCCAGGGACTTTCCAGCCCCCGGGCCCTAATATGGTCAGGCTGATTTAGTACCGACCATATTACGTTACGGATGAAACCGAAACCAACCCGTCTTCTAGCCGGGTCAGGTGCTGTTTGCCTGACCCTGTCGATTCTCTTTCTGCAAGCATGCGCCTGCCAGGCCCAGACTACCCTGGGTGCCGGGGATGTGTTCCAGAATGCACGTGGATTTACGGGACCTATCCTCGAAGGCGCCACCATTGTCATTCCAGACGGTGATCAGATCCTGATCGAGATCAAGCAGGATGATCCATTCGCCTCGCCGGAGATCTCTGTTCTGCATGAACCTGTAGAGTCGGTGCCTGCTCCCGGGCGCCGGTGGGCGAGCCTGAAAGAGTTGATTCCGGCGGGCGTCCTCAACGCTGAGCCCGAGCAGGTGCGCAGACTGTTCTATTCGAGCCGGTTCATGCCCCGGCGGAGCTTTCGATGGGAGGGCTTCGAGACAGATCGGAAGATCCTCTGCACCGAAAAACGCTGGTGCGAGATCCTACTCGAATCCGATGCCGAGATCTCCGATCCCGGGCGGAAAAGACCAGCGGAGATTGAATATCCTGACCCCTTCGCGGCCCTTACCCCCGGACCGGAAACACCGCT
>JAGQHH010000572.1 GCA_020431945.1 Cyanobacteria bacterium HKST-UBA02
CCCGTTGTCAACAGAAGTGGTGTCGTATTTGATGAATCGAGCATCTAGTGAGCGCTCCCGGATTCGCTCGACCCCCTTGTAACAGGCTCTAAATCATTGTCGTTCACAATTATTTTTTGACCTGCCGCGATCCCCGCTGGTAAGACAGATACATCGTTTTTCTTTTGAAACCCAAGGAATCCCTTTCACAGACTATTAAATCCAGCCGGGCTCTGCGTCCAGAAACCGAATCTACAGATTCGTGCGTTCTGGGCCGCTGTTCGGTATCCCATCAAATTTCACTGTTACCGGAGGTAACCGTATGTGGTGGTTACTCATTGCAGCGCTGTTCATTCTGGCGCTCTTGCTTTCCAGGTCTGCCAAACGTCCGGAGCCGATTCGCATCGCGATCACATCGGATCTGGGTTATGTGCAGCTCGGCTATAACCAGGTCAAAGAGCTTGCGGAGAAGCATGCCGAATGCTCTCTGGCAGCCGAGGTTAAGGGCTATCTCGATGAGGCCGGAACCATCATCGGTCAGGTCGAGTGCAGCAACCTCGTGTCCATCGATGATGTGCGGCGTCTCGAAGAGATCCGTGCTCGCCTCGCCCATGCTGCCATGCTTCTCGGCAAGGCCCGCAAGGCTCTCCGACAGTGCTGCAAGGAAAAGAAGGAGGACCAGGCAGACCCTGCCTGAGCGTTTATGTTCTCGAATCGATTTCATTTGTTCATTGCAGTATTTCTTCTGGGCTTAGCGCCGTTCGCCATGGCAAAAGCCCCTCAAGTCCAGGTGCCTTCGCAGTCGGTCGGCACCGGTCGGACAGGCTCCACAGTGGTGGCGCAGTCCGGCTCCCTGGTCTATGTCCGTACGGGCGCAGTGGTCCTCTACTGGCCCGGCTCCACTCTCACCCATAGCGGCTCTTCCGCCAGGACTGTCGCTTGTGGAAGTGCGAGTGTGCATGCAGGAAAGGACGAAGACCTCGTCGTGGGCGACGGCGCCATGGCTTGCGCCGAGCCCGGAGCGGTGGTGGTCGCCGAGTTCGGCTCGGAAATCATCTATGAAGACGGTGTGGACCTGGTCCGGCGCCCACCGCCAAAACGCAAATAGACAAACAACCAAGAGGACAACAATTTGGGAAGCATCAGCATCGCGGTCACTCTGGTGGCCGTAGCACTACTGGTCGTGGTGCCCTGTGTCTTGCACATTCGCAAAGGCGCTGAGGGCAAACACGAATTCACCAGAACCCTGCACACGGTTCTAGCCAGAATCGTCAGTTTCAGGGATGTCGAGATCGGGCGAGTGTTGCTCAATGCGCGCTGGCTCCTGGTCCCCTTCTACCTGGGGATCGTCTCGACTATCGCCATCTACCTGTTCAAGTTCTTGAAGAAGCTCTTCTTGCTCTTCGGCGAGGTGGGCTCTCTCTCGGACAAAGACCTCATGCTCCAGGTGCTGTATCTCGTCGATATAGTCATGGTGGCGAACTTGCTGTTGTACACGGCAATCGGCAGTTTTTCCTATTTCGTCCGGCGCATCGATGTCGCCGGCGAAGACAGACCGGCGCTCCTCGGTCATCTGGACGCTACCACGCTCAAGGTGAAGCTTGGAATGGCGCTTATCGGCGTCTCCTCCATCCATCTTCTCGAGGCGTTCATGGATTCGGCCAATGTCAGCGTCGAGCAGCTCACGAAGCTCATCGCGATTCACGCGACCTTCGTGCTCTCGACCCTGGTCATCGCCTGGATCCGGACACTGCCTCCGGAGAATCATTCGGAGCATAAGTAGTCCCGGATCCGGCATCCCCGGATCCGGTTCTCGAAACCGATGCTTTCCCCACTTCCCGGACTCGGGCATTCCCCGAGTCCGGACCGCCAGGCGGTTATAGAAGAATGCTGGGATACTTCCCACCTTCCGTCCGGATCCGGGTGTCCCCCGGATCCGGCTTCTTTTTCGCTTCTGGCTCATGAAGGAATCGGGATTCTGCTTTTGGACCTTTAACC
>JAGQHH010000573.1 GCA_020431945.1 Cyanobacteria bacterium HKST-UBA02
GGCGCTGACCGGCTTGGAAAAGTCCAGGGTGAGACTCTGGAGAGACTTGCTCTTCGAGAGGACCCGGGCAAATCCATCCGGCAGATTGAAAATCATCCGCAGTTGCAGATAGTTCAATTTCGGGAGAGCCGCCAGGGACTCCATCCCGTCGATGGTCAACCTGCCGGCGGACTGGATTTTGACAATCCGCACGTCAGGGGTGGCAGCAAGAAGACTGGCAGCACCATCGTCGCCGAAATTGATCGCCATGGTCCAGAACCGCTCCAGGGGGTGTCCCTTTAGATAAGTCAAGCCCTTACCGCTGGCAGTGGACTCCATGGTCACCTTCACGCCGCGAAATTCCGGAATCAGAGCGATCGCCTTGAAGTCATCGTCGGTGATATTATGTCCTTCCATCTCCACTAGCTTTTTTTCCTGAACCTTTTTCCACTTACCACCGGTCCAGTTGAGAGCCTGCTCGATGTCATCGATTGCATGCGCCTCGGATTCCTCGGCTTCTCTCTTGATCTGCTCTTTCTTGATCTCTTCTTTCGACGGGGTCGTCTTCACCGGCTTGACGGCATCTCTTTTCTGCAAGTAGAAAAGCGCACCACCAGCGACCAGGACAGCACAGAAGACGGAGAGTAATGGCATGACATTGAAACCGGGTTTGCTCTGGGGAGGCGCCATAGCGGGTCCGGAATCGACACCGACCTCGATGGCTTCCAGAGCCGCCTTGAAGTCGGCTATCGACTCGAAGCGGTCATCGGGATCCTTAGCCAGGGCCCGCTCGAGCAATTCGGAAAGACCGGCCGGGGGTTCCTCGCCAAGGGCCTCCCGAAGCACAGGGGGAGCTGCCTCGGCATGCATCTGAAGCGTCCGCAGAGCCGTTTCACCCTGGAATGGTGGCCGGCCGATAAGGGACTCGAAAAGGACGCAACCAAGGGAATAGACCTCTGACCGGCTGCTGTAAGGCAGACCCCGCCCCTGGTCCGGGCTCATATAGAAAGGCGCACCCGCTATGGTGGCACCGCCGGGCTCACCCTCCTGACCGACAACCCGGGAGATTCCGAAATCGATTATCCTGACCTCGTTATCACCGCCACTGCCAAGCAGAATATTGCCCGGAGTGATGTCCCGGTGATAGACACCATGCTGGTGAGCGTGGATGAGTCCGTCGCAAACGAGGGCGAATATCCTCTGGCAGAGCACCCAGGGGAGTCTTTTCCTGTCTTTCAGGACATCCTCCAGAGATGAGCCGGGAACATAGTCCAGCACCATATACGGCACTGCCTCACCGGTCACGCCGAAGTCGAGCACTCTTATAATGCTGGGATGATCGAGACTGCTTGTGGCTCTGGCCTCTTCCTGAAAAGCGATCAATCTGGAAGCTTCGAGCATGTGCAAGAGCTTCACCGCCACGAGCTTGTTGAGCAGCTTGTCCCTGGCCAGATAGACCGAGCCGCCCCCGCCGCTTCCCAGCTGTCGCAAAGGCTTATAGCGCTCTACAGGAAATGAGTCGCCGCCGAAAGAGAGCTCCTCCTGATCCTCATCTTGATCGAAGAACTCCGGGCTTTCGATGACAGCCGGGGCCAACTCTTCGGCCGCGACGCTATAGACCTGAGGGTTCTCGCATCGACAGAGATCGGAGCGGAAAATGAACTGGGTGAAAGAGCCGGCTCGCCCCTCACCAGCTCGCTTTCCGCAAGCGCGACAGATCTTGATGGAAATCTTCTGAGCCTCTTCGCTCTCCAGAAGATCACAATTACAGGCGACTATCCACTGAGTAAGGCTTCCTGACCCGGCGGCGCGCCGGGGGCTCTTGCAAATCGGACAGGTAGGGGTATTCTCTGTCATTCAAGCATCACCCGGTCATTCGGGAGACAGAGGAATGGTAAAGCAGAAATTACTGCCCCGTCCGGGCTCGCTCTCCACCCAGATCTTGCCTTTGTGCTTTTCGACCAGGGCTTTGCAAATTGCTAGCCCGAGCCCGAAGCCCTGCTTTTTCACGTCCTTCTTCTGATCCAGCTGGCGGTAGCGCTCGAAAACCAGATGTTGCTTGTCTTTGGGAACCCCGGGTCCCGAGTCTATCACCTGAAACTTTGCCGAGAGCCCCTCGATACCTGCTACCACTCTCACCACCGAATCATCCGGAGAGTACTTGATAGCGTTCGAGATTAGATTGATCAGGACCTGGACGATTCTGTCCTCGTCGGCGATCAGGACATCATTGGTGACCTCCTGCTCGATCCTCACCGAATCCCGCTCTTTGGCTCCATCTGCGGTAATCACTGCTTTCGAGACGATGGCGCCTACAGTGGTCTCCTGCATATCGATCTCGATAGTGCCCGACTCGGTCTTTTCGGCGTCCAGAAGATTCTTCACCAGGCCGATCAGATACTCGACGGCGGATTGAGCGTTGCCAATCGCTTTCTCGCCCCGGGGGCTGAGAGCCCCATAAATTCCTTCTGCCACCATATCCAGCACCACCCTGATAGCCGTCAGGGGACCCCTGATGTCGTGACTGACCATGGCCATCAGGTCTCGCCTCAATTGCTCGAGTCGCTGGCGCTCGGTGATATCCTGAACGTTGACGAAATATCGCTCCTCGCCCTGCATCTCGAGGAGGTTGACACAGATCTCCGCGGCAAAAACCTCGCCGCTCTTGCGCCGGCCGTTGACACGCACCGGCTCCCGCCCCTGCTCGATAGCGTCATTGTCAGGGAAAATAAAATCAATGGGCTTGTTCACCAGCTCTTCGGGCTCGTATTCGAATACGGCTACGGCTCTCTTGTTGAGAGCCTGAATGCGCTGGTCGCTGTTAACGAGAATCAGACCCAGCGGGAAGTTGGTGATGATTCCCTGAATTCGCCTGGTAACTTGAGCCTGGTTCTTCTTGAGGATATCCACCTCATGGCATTTCTCCTCGAACATCCGTTTGAGCTCGGCATAGGTGGGAGGATGAACCGGTCGGTCACTGGTATTCACTCGGATCCAATCTCCACACTGCCTTTCAATTTCTTACCCAGACCGATAGCGAGATTCTTGTAGATGAGCACTCCGATATCGGGTCTCAGGCGGATAAGCTCGTTCAGATCCTTTCTGGTCAGAACCGCCATAATTGACGACTGCCTCGTTCTAGCCATGGCCGAATGCTTCTCGCCATTGAGAAGAGCGACCTCCCCGAGACAGTCTCCATACGCCACAGTCCCGAGCTTCCGTCCTTCCGAGAACACCTCCACTGAACCGTGGAGGATCACATACATCCGGTCAGCCTCCTGGGCGGCCTCGAAAATCACTTCACCCTCATCCAGACTCTCCAGGTGGCAGAGACACGCCAGGCGGTTGACCTGCTCGTCGTTGAGCCCGGTAAAAAGCGCCAGACTGTTGACTGCCGAGGCCACTTGAGGAGCCACCTCTTTGCTCTGAAAGCTCTTCATGACGATTTGCCGGAGCCGCTCCGCACGCTCACTCAGATAGATGTCGCCGAGATCCGCCGGGACATTGAGCTTCACCATCTTTATGGCATCGAGACGCTCGACATGGTGGAAGACCAGGGCCGGAATATAAGCTGCCGGCGTAAAACCGAGCTCGATAAGAGTCCGCTGCATTCGCGGGGCATAAGCACTCACATCGAGCTCGAGATAGTCCACTTCCCATTCTTGCCCGGAGAGACGGACAACCTCGGAGAGCAGAAATCTAATCACCTCGTCGTGCAGAGCGATGAGCTCGAAGATCCTGACAGCGCGCTCAGCCCTGTCCAGGGTAAATCCCACGGCACCGGCTATCTGTCCATTCTCCCTGGCGATCAGATACTGGGACTGCCTGGCTTTCAACTTGAAGAAGCCGTAATGGAGCCTGACCGGACCGAAAATCTCCCGGTTGGCGATACGTCCGCGCTCGATCCGCAAAAGAGAAGAGTAGCCCTGGGTGCTCAATTCCTCAATCTCGTACTCGCGGTTCTCGGGATAAGCCGCGGACTTCTCGTCCACAACGACATCCGGGCGCAGTCCGCAATGCTCGAGGCTGGCGCAGGCCAGGGTATAGGCTTCCGGAATGATACGGGGATGGTTATTTCTCAGCGAAAGAGCCTGGCCGAAATACTGCACGCAAAGCGAGATGGACTCCCGTGTAGCAAGAAGCATTTTCAGAGGTAGAAAGCCCACTGGCTGGAAACCTGATGATTCGGCGATCTTGAGGGTATAAGGATGAACCACCCGGGCATCCATGAGCGCCACCTCCAGCCTGTCCCGTATACGCTCGAGTCGCCCCTGCATGAGCAACTTGCCGATACCGAGATTGCGAGCATCCGGATGCACAGCCAGACGCCCGAACTCGCCGGTGAGATCGGAGTTGGCTCCAATCTGGCAGATCACCGAGGCGGTTCCGAGCAGCTTGCCGCTGCTCGTGTCCTCGGCGACCAGAAGAACCGCATCATCCGTATAGATGAGCTTGGCCAGCACGTCCAGATCGTAGAAATCAGGGTAAGCATAGTCAGACCCGTAGCAAGCCCGGAAAATGTCGCTTATCGACTGAGCGTCACTCCCTTTTGCCTCGCGAATCTCGATCATCTTCTTCACCCACCGCCCTGGTAGCGCTTGCCCGCGGCGAGCTCCTCCCCGGCCAGGCGGGCGGCAGTCTCGAGGAAACGGGCACCGGTAACGAGTATACTCTCGTCGAAGACGAATTTGCTCGAGTGAGCAGGATACTCGAATCCGTCGATTTGAGCACCGTACCTGATATAGCATCCGGGTACATGGTGCAGATAATAGGCAAAGTCTTCACCGCCCATATTCGCTGTTTTCATTGCATCGACATTCTCGGCGCCGACGGTGAGCTCGGCAGCACGCCTGGCTATCCCGACCACCGACGGAGTATTGACCAGCACCGGCAATCCCTCGACCATGTCGACTTCCACATTG
>JAGQHH010000574.1 GCA_020431945.1 Cyanobacteria bacterium HKST-UBA02
GATGGTCTTTCCGAGATCCCGTCCGAGATCGATTTCGAGATCACCGGACTGGACCCCCGGCATGAGCGGATTCAAGCCTGTATTGCCGCGGTCAAGCAACTGTCGACCAATCCCGAGATGTGGTACCGGATCAGAGAATGTCTGCTAGAAGAGTATCGCGATGGCGGGCCCAAGCGCAAGAAGGCCCGGGCAGCTCTCATGTCCTTTGTAGAGGCGGTGAACAAGCGCCTGGGCGCCAGCGGCGAGATCCGGATCTATCCGCTCATAGGGCTTCTCGCTCGCAATGTCGCCGATGCCGAGGGCGTGAGCAAGCCCGAGCTTTCGGTCCATGTCAATGTCAGCCACCCGGGCGGATCCCTGGGACCGATCGGGGTCTGCTTTCCCAAACCCTGATCTCAATCAGCGAGGGGGCGTGACGAGCTCGGTCCAGTCCACTCCGGGGCTCCAGGCCGAATCGGTGCTCAGGACCGTATCGCCGGTATTGTTCACCCAGTGATATTTGGGACCGAACTCGACTTGATATTGTGTTCCGGTGCCTGGATCCATGAGGGTATCCTCGTCCCTTATGTAATTGATGAAGTCGCTGTGGGCGCGGTCCGAAGAGCGCATGCTGTTCATATAGCGCTCATGGGCTGCGTCCATGGAGTGCATCCGGTCCATATAGGCGTTGTGCCGGGCGTCCATGGCGGCCATGCGGGCATTGAAGTCCCTGGTCAACTGTGCCCGGATGGCTCGGTCTCTGGCAATAGCGCTCTGGGCGAAACGGACATTCTCCTTGCCCTGAACTTGATTCCATTGAGGACTGTATTCCCAGGACTTATACATCCTGGTGAATACCTCGACAGCCTGTTTGTCGCAGCTACCATCAGCAAGCAATCCGGAGCAGAGGGAGACCCACCACATTTCTCTGCCTGCCTTGGTGGCAGCGAGGAAATATGCCACTCCCTGCACTCCCTGGGAGGTGAAATTGTATTTCGCCGAGGCGGCATCGGATGCCACTATGCCGGCGGTGCCGTTGATGGCCCGGGCCAGGTCCGGGTGGTGCTGCATGTTCTCGAGCTCGAACGAATCGCATTTCTTTCCGAGCCTGCTCTTGGCGTAGTCTTCGATGAACTTATCGGCTTTCTGATAATAGAGGACTTTGGTCTGGAGCCCGTTGCCGGGGCTGTAATTAGAGCCCGGGTGAAAACCCGTCCAGCTCAGGGTCTTGCTCGGAAGAAAGCGCGGTTTTATCGATGCATCGCCGATAAAGATCATCATCTTCTGATCCGGCGAGACTGCTTTCACCCAGGGGCGCAGATCCACCGACATGGGTCTTTCCATGCCGCCTTCCACGCTCCAGCCCACCGGTACATCCAGGGAGAAGGCGCCTTCTTTGGGGTCGACGAATTTCGAATATTGAATTGGAGCCACGTTCGCGGCCATACTGGTATTATCACCGGTATTAGCTTCGGTATTAGCGTCGGTGCCAGCATCGCCAGCAACACCACCGGTGATGGTGAAACTTTGCAGAATCCCTGCAAGAGACGCCAGCTCGTTCTGGGCGTTGCCATCATTGGGGACATGAAAGATGATCAGACGTCCGGCGGTGCCACCATTCATCGAAGAGAGGGCCAACCCTGCAACCGAGTTGACATTGTCAGCCATGGAGCTTGCGCGCAGGGCACCAGCCACCAGCGCCGGCTGGCTCCAGCTCGTTCCCGAGCCGTATTGTTTGAGCATTGCCGAAAAGAGCCCCTGAGCCTGGCTTATATTGATCGTTTTGGAAGGCAGGAAAAACGGAAAGATCGAAAGCTTGCTCTTGCCCGGGCTGCTGATCTCCAGCCTGCCTGTTTTGCTGTCCTGATTCACTGTCCAGCCGCTGGGATATTTCAGAGAGTAGCCGTCACTTTCGCTGCCGTAGGTGCTCCAGGAGGTCGGGCCGGCATTATTGCTACTGTTATTGTTGGCATTGACTCCGGCAGGCTGCCAGCCTGTATTGAAAGATGCTGATTTCTTGAGCTCCTCGGCGGAGACTCGGGTGATCTTTGCTTGATAATTGCCCCGGGTCGGTGACTGCAGAGAGAGGGTCGTGCTGGTTCCGGCTTCTCCGATGATTCGCCTGAATACTTGATCCGCCGGCAGTCCCTGGACATTTTCACCGTCCACGGCAAGGAGCAGATCGCCCACTGCCACTCCGGCGCTGGCGGCAGGACCGCCCGGCACCACCTGTGTGACCATGAGTCGCCCCATCTGATTCCAGTTGACCACCAGCCCCATGGCGCCGCTGGGTGCAGCCTGACCGCCTGCTCCCATGGTCTGTCCATTGGAATATTGCTGTGCCTTCACCGGCGTGAAGCAGCCTGTCATGAGCGTCATGCTCAGGGCGGTAATCGCGATAGCGGGAACTGGAGAGGGAAATTGTTTCTGGGACATGATGATACCTGGCGAAACTTCCCATTCTAACAGACCAGGATTATCACTTGTCGTTGGCTTCCAGCCTGCTTCCCTGAAGCCTCTCGAGTTCCTTCTTTACGGTCTGATTGCCAGGTTGAAGCTTCTCGGCTCTGGACAGAAGCTCGATGGCCTCATTTCGATTGTGAGATTCCACAATACGAGCCAGCGCCAGGAGCGCTTCCAGCGAATTCGGATTGGTAGTGAGGAACCTGCGCCATTTGTCTTCCTCCCTGGTCTGACCTTTTTCAAGACGGTCAAGAGCTTCGCCGACTCTGCCGCGGAGACTGTTCACTGTCAACGGATCTTGATTGGGACCGGGTCTATCGAGAAGTTCCAGGGTTCTATTGTATTCAACCCTGGCTGGACCGAATTCTCGTCTGTGATCGAACTCCTCGGCCAGCTTCATTCTGGCTCTGAAATCAGTGGGAGCCACTCCCCTTGCCCGCAAGAGCTGATCGAGCCGTGCGCTGGCAAGCTCCATCCGTGGTTCCAGAAGAAGTGCTTCCCGAAGCAATGCTTCGCTGATTCCGGGGTCTGACTTTTTAGATGCCCGGGCAACAAGGGTATCTACGATATGAGCATCTATCAATGGAACGAATCTGCTGACAGCACATTCCCGCGCGGCTCGAAACTTTGCAAGGGCTTCTTGCTGTTTCCCTTCTCTCGAGAGTTTCTGAGCCTCAATGAACAAATCTATAGCCTTTCGATTGGCGTCTTTGTTCGACTGCTTGTCTTTGTCTCTGTTACCTTCATAATCGAAGCTGTATTCCACCGGCAGCGGTTCCTTTTCGCCTGCCGGGAAGGGTCTGAAAGGACCTGCCATTGAAATAGCTCTCAGAACCTCGTCGTCTCTGGCTTTCAATCCGGAAGATTTTTTCACCACGGGATTCGTGTGCGAGCCGTCCGGATTGATTCGAAAGCTGATCTCGGTTCTGAAGCTTTCTCTGGAAGGCACCGGAAAGTACGATGCGTTCAAGCGCAGCATTACTTCTTCTCTGTATGCTGTCATGGGCGATGATGACTGCGGCGCCGCTTTCATATTCGGTACCTTCGCCTCTTCCGCCTCGAGTTTTTTCAAATCGGCTGAGGTACGTGCGTCGCTCTTGATCGCCTGCGCGGCACGCAAGTGGACGATAGCCGCCTTTCTATCGCCTCGCTCGATACATTCTTTGCTCAGCTTCAGTCTTTTGTCTCTATCAGTCGGATCGATTTTCATCCAGTTCAAAAGCGAGTTCAGATTGTCTCTGCTGGCTTGATTGTCGCTGTAGAAAAGTGACTCCTCGAGAAAATGCAGGGCCTCGTCCGATCTCCCCTGTCTGGTGCACTGCAGGGCTTTATTGTTCAGAAAGATGGCCAGATTCATCCTGCCTGTCGTATATTGTGGAAAGCGCCTGACAATTTCGCGCATTACATCTATTGCTTCGCTCGTCTTTCCGGTCTTTTCAAGGGCGAATGCCTTGTTGTTGAGCAGGATTGCTTCGGAGGGCGGCTTCGGTTCGGCGCAGACATAGGTGCCACCGGACATGAGAATTCCTAGAAAAGCCATAGCTATTTTGCTGAAAGCCTTTCCTCTGACCTCTCTTACTTTCATTTCGCTTCTCCGGGCAAGTGCTTATAGAAAACCTGCGTGTCCAGTATCTTGAAGATCTCAGGCTGAATTTTGAGATCGCTGCTGAAAGGCAGGCTGTATGCGGCCAGAAGCCAGATGTTGAGACCCAGGCTTATGGCGATGAGGGCTGTGAGAAGAGTGTGCAGGCGACCCATCTTAGAAGTGAAGAAATAGGTGAAGACTATGGTGATGATCGAACCGAAAAAGATCGCCGCCCATAGTATCGGCGAGAGCTGTGCTTTGCAGGTGACGCTGCGGGCGCGTCTGGTCTCGCCCAGGACTTTTGCCGAGTCCAGCATCGATGCCTGGATATTCGATTCCTGCTCGGTCTGCGGTTTTACATTGACACAGGCCGACCAGATATCGCTATAAAGAGTCCAGCACTCCGGTGCCATTTCCATGTCTTTCATCTTCGGCCACTCGACATGGATCACAGAATGGTTGTAGTCAGCGCAGAGAGTACGGATCTTCAGGCGATCGTCTTGATTGAGCCCTTCGGAGAGACGGTAGATATTCGCCAGGGAATTGGCCTCTTCCGATACCTGAATATTGATCTCGTGAAATGACTCGATGGCGTTTGCCACCAGCAATCCCAGCAAGAGCGAAAAGAGCGTCCCGACCACACCAAGCATGGCTTCGACCATGCCCTGGCTGAGCTCGAGCTTGTCGTCCTTGACTATCCGGTGCGTGAACACCTGGCCGATTACAGCAAGAATCACCAGTACTGTAATTATCATGATTGCAAGGTTCATCGTGCCTGCTTCCGGAAAGGGGATAAGACTCCAGGTCTCAGGCTTTCACCTGTTCTTGATCGCTGCAATTTAGCAAACCTCAGGGCTTGCTTACAAGAGGTCTAGAGCCTGGAGCCTTCCGGACTGGTTATTGCATTGCCATTGAAAACCGGCTCCAGCATATCCTTGCCCATCCTTATGTGGGTGAAACCGGAGCCCACCAGGGCAACGGCGATCAGGACCGTGAGCAACCAGCCCGCCAGGATCAGGATGATATAACGTCTCCTGATGAAGTCTTTCAGTTTATCCTTCGCATTCATATAGATAGATTCTACTCTGATAGATTCTACTCAGATAAATTCTAGTCTCCCGGGGGTCTGCTAGAGTAAGCAGGTTTTTACCGGCAGGGCAGGCAGATGACCACGAAGAAACACGATCTCGAGAAGCTCTGGGACGAGCACCTCGCCTGTGAATTCACCGACCGGGACGCGGATGAGACCGTGACTACCATGGTCGATGTGCCCTATGTCAACCATATACCGACCATGACCGGGGGACGCGGCAAGATCGAGCTGCGGGATTTCTACCGGGATCATTTCATTTCGAAGCTGCCTGCCGACACCCGTACCGTGACTATTTCCCGAACCGTAGGGGAGAGCCGCCTGGTGGAGGAGCTGATCTTCTGCTTTACCCACGACGTGGAGATTGACTTTCTCCTTCCCGGAGTCCCGCCCACTGGTAAATATGTCGAGGTCCCGACGGTCGCCATAGTCGACTTTGTCGATGGCAAAATAGCCAGCGAGCATATCTACTGGGACCAGGCTTCCGTACTGGTCCAGATCGGCTTGCTGAATCCCGAGGGACTGCCTGTTTGCGGGGTGGAGTCGGCTCATAAGGCTGTGGACAGGACCCTGCCTTTTTGGGCTCTTTGAACAAGTCCCGGTGGGCTTTTCACCCCGGCTGTAAACAATTCCTTAATGATTAGACCCAGCTTCTTGGCCCGGGGTCTTTCCGATGTTAGTCTCTCCCCATACAGTGCAAGGAGTCGCCGGCAGATGGCCCGCAACCTCGAGAACACCATGAACGTATTTGCTGATGTGCGCAAGCACCATCATCATCACCATGTGTTCTCCGGAGCGGACTGATCGGACTGCTTAGCCTCTGCGCTTAGAACCTTTCAAGAGCCCGCTCCGGCGGGCTCTT
>JAGQHH010000575.1:0-294 GCA_020431945.1 Cyanobacteria bacterium HKST-UBA02
TGTTCTGGGTATTTATGAACTCTAGTGGCCGTATTCCAATGCACCTGGCAGACGAGATAGAGCGAAAGAGGAATCGAAAGTCTGATTCGAAAGGTGCTTCCATTCCGGAAATGAGGCCGACAGGAGTCATTAAGTTTAGCTCGTTCTGCCCGGTTTGCGATAGTTCAAGTTGTAGCTGCCGACGCGGAAAACTCACAAACATTGGACAGCATGAGTCTTTGACCCAGGCGCTCCTTCCACAAAATCAATTAAATGGACGAGACGTTTACTTCTCTAGGAGCAAGGTGAACAACT
>JAGQHH010000575.1:356-2374 GCA_020431945.1 Cyanobacteria bacterium HKST-UBA02
AACTGCTTGAAACTTACCAGTTGTGATGGCGATCGATAGAATGTAGATATGAGGCTCAATCAGGGAAAAGAAAAATGAATCGGCTAACTTGACCGTCATCAGTGAGTTCGTTGTTGTATTAGGCTGGTCCTTTATGGATTCTTTCAGCCGGCGGATGTCAATAACAATTTTAGACGGCCTTAACAAAGAATGGTAGAGATCTTGATAATATCTTCATCAAGCTCGAAAGGCTATGGGTGTCTGCAACAGCAGCCACTCATCAGGAGAACCTACTAAGAACCTCGCAGCACGCACGAACAGGCTTGTGTGTGTGCGCGGACGGATCTGGTTGATTTTCATCGGTCACAATTTCTTGAGGCTTCTAACAAATGGATGCTTTAGCCAACGCTCTTAGCCAACCGAACACGGGCTACTATTTCATGGGTTTTATAGCCCTTGTGTTCGTATCGAGTTGTGCCCACTACTTTCCGAAAATATGGAAGGTTGAAAAGGAACTAAAGGAGGCTCTCGCGGCCATTCCAGCAGCTGAACGCGAGAATCTGCCTGCAGATGCCTATCACCGGAGGCAAAGAGAGGAGTTTTGCCTGCAGTTTGAGAGAATTTCTCAAGATATTGGACAGATTAAGAGTCTTGGTCATGTTTGGGATGAATTTGTCGAGAGTGTTGTTCAACCCAAGGATGAGGGAGCAAACACCATTGTTGTTTCAGATCGACCAGGTATGTATTTCAACATCGAGTCGGTCCTCGGTACAAATGTAAACCTTCCGCAGTTTCTTGCCTACCCAAACTACCTTATTGGTATCGGGCTTTTCCTCACCTTCCTTGGAATTGCCTGCGCTCTTCATGTCGCACAAGCAGGTCTTACTTCCGCTGACGGTGGACAGGAGGCTATGCGACACCTTTTAGGCGTTGCATCAACAAAATTTCTAAGCTCACTAGCTGGAATATTTTTCAGTATTGTTCTGGCGATCTGGCAAAGATTTTCGCTGAAGCATGTGAAAGCAAAAATAACAAAGCTATGCGACCTGATCGAGTTGGGCACCCAGTACAAATCAACAGCGGAACTTCTTATTGAAAGCAATGAAGAGTTGGCGCGCCATACGCAAGCCTTAAATGACATGGCCGGTAATATATCCGAGGGCATTGGGACCGTTTTGAGCAATAAGTTACCCGCTTCGGTAGCTCAAGCACTTGAACCTTTGGCGGAAGAGATTAAAGGACTCGCGCAGAAGTTCAGTAGCACGAATGAAGATGCATTGGATAGCGTTTTGAAAGAGTTTCTGGGTCAGATGCGACAGAGCACCGGCGAAGATATGCAGGGACTGATGGAGAGTGTCTCCAGCCTTCGAACGTCACTCGACGAGTTAGTGGGCAATATTCGAGTTATGTCGAACGATTTTGGTGCTGAGACCAGAGAATCGAGTGTCCGGCTGGGAATGGCCCTGGAAAAATTCACTATTTCATTCGGTCCGGTCCTCCAGGGAATAACCGAGTTCAGTTCCACTTTGGGCTCCTTGCAGGGAATCGCGGGAAGAATTGATGAAGCTGGGGGCAATCTAAGTGGAGCGGCAACTGTTAGCCAAGAGAGCATGACTCGCCTTTCTGGCACCGTAACAGAGATTATGAGCCAGATGGAGCCGCTTAAAGAGACGTTTGCTCAGATGTCTGAAAGCCTCAATAGAATCAGCGCCACCAGCAGTCAGCTGCAACAGGCAGGAAGTACAATTTTCTCAGCAGCTCAAGATTTCCGTGGCTCTGCGGAAATGATTGGTCAGGCGGAGGAGCGGTTCCAGGACAAGGTCAAGTCGTTCGAGAGCGCCGCTGTTGGAATTTCCGGAACGGCAGAAGTTCTTCACGAAGCATCCAACAAGATATCTACAGCAGCAAATCCTCTGGCGGATGTATCAATAGGATTGAATGGAGCCCTTAAGCAGCTTCAGGAGACCGAGCAGCAAATTCAGCAAAACCAAGCAGAGTTGCGGCAGATACTGGATGGATTGAGAAGCTACTCGGAGACG
>JAGQHH010000051.1 GCA_020431945.1 Cyanobacteria bacterium HKST-UBA02
TCTCAAGCCATCGAACATTCTCATCCGGGGATATCCTGAAGATCCGCAAGTAACAGTCATCGACTTCGGGCTTGCCCGCATGGACGACCAGGAAGATAGCGGCGGCAAGTTGACCAGGCGGGGCACCATCGTCGGCAGCCCGCTTTATATGAGCCCCGAACAGGCCGGCGGCAAAGCCGGCGATCGCCAGTCGGACATCTATTCTCTCGCCTGTATCACGGTGAGAATGCTAACAGGAAAGGCACCATTCGAAGGAGAAGAGACCTTCTCGCTACTGCAGCGAAAGCAGAAGGAAATACCGGTCATCGAAAGACCGGCAGACACTGCTGGTAAGTGGCCCCGGGGTCTGGAAGCCTGCCTGGCGAAGGCTCTGGCTCCCGATCCACAGGAGCGTTACCGGGGTATGAGCGCATTTGTCGAGGCTCTCGAGCGGCAGGTCAGCAAAGCCAGCGCCGGTGAGACCCATACCCATACCCTCACTCAGGCAATCGGCGCTGGAGACCGCAATCGCCACCTGATGCTGATTCTCGGAGGAGCCCTGCTCCTTGCTTTGGCAGCCGCCACAATAGTCGGGATCTTGAGACTGAGCAGCGATGATTCGCCGGTGGAAGCACCGCAGATTGACAGACCCCAGCCGAAGTTCGAGCGGCGGGTCACGCCTTATGACAACTCAGCCTATTCCCTCGAGACCATTTCCACAGCCGGGGTAAAAGATGAGGATTTGAAAGAGATAAAGGGCCTCTTCGACGGGGTCGAGGAAGTCAACCTCGAAGGGGCCAGAATAGACGGTTCCGGTCTACGCTATCTGAGCGGACTCGAGATTACAGTCCTCAATTTGAGCGGCACCGGAGTGAAGGATGCCAGCCTGGCCTATCTGAGAGATCTGAAGTGTCTACACCAGCTCGAATTGCAGAGAACTTCGATTACCGGAGCCGGACTGAAAGAGCTGAAAGGGGTGAAAGATCTGAGGAGGCTCTCTCTGATCGACTGCAAGGCTATCAAAGACGCCGATCTGGCTAATATAAAGAACACCTCCCTGTCGCAGCTGGATCTTTCCCGGACGAATATCACCGATGCCGGGCTCCGGGAGCTATCCTCGGCATCTCATTTGACTGACCTCCATCTGGACAGAACCCCTGTAACTATCGAAGGTCTAAAGAGCCTCGAGCATCTTAAGCTGCGCGCGCTGCAAGTCAACAACTGTCCGAATCTGAACGGTGAGGTCCTGGCTCTGATCGCCCGAAACTGGCCGGACATCGAATTTATCGGGATCAGCTACCTTCCTGTCAGTCACGAGCAAGTCAGACATCTTTCAGCCTGCAAAAATCTGAAGCTCCTTGCGGCTCTCGACTCGCACATGAGCGATGCGGATATGAAAGTAATCGGCAATCTCAAAGAGCTGCGCTGGCTTTATCTCTCAGGCGGAATGTTCAGCAATGCCGGTCTTGAAGATATAAGCAAGCTCCCGAACCTCAAAGCTCTCTCCATCCATAGAACTCCCCTCACGAAAGAATCGGTCGAGCGCCTGAATAAGAACCTGCCTGGAGATTGTACATTCCTGACCGATCAGGACGACAGAACGGTGACCGGTGTTGAGCAGATAGGGGACTTTCTCGAAGAAACCGGGAATGAAAGTAGTGATGACAACCCACGGTAACCCCTGTCCCAGCCTTTCCCATGAGAACCAATCAGAGCCCGCCTGTTGATCTGCTCGAAAAACTGGGAAGTCGCTATAGCGAGCTAGAGTTTCTCGACAGGGGCGGGATGGGAGCGATTTATCGAGCCCATGACAGTATTCTCGACAAACAAGTAGCGATCAAGACCCTGGCCTGCCACGGGACGGACAATCTCCTGCGCTTCCAGTCCGAAGCACGAATCGCCAGCCAGCTTGAACATCCCGCCATAGTCCGCACCCTCGATTTCGGAATCACCGAGAGCAATCTTCCGTATCTGATCATGGATTTCGTGCCGGGCAAGAGCCTGGAGCATATCCTCGCGGAGAGCGGTCCCCTCGCCTGGGAAAACGCCGTCGGCATAGCAGCCCGAATAGCCGGCGCCATGGCTTTCGCGCACTCCAAAGGAATCAGCCACCGGGATCTGAAGACCTCCAACATTCTCATCGACGGCTCTCGAATTACGGTCATCGACTTCGGCCTCGCCCGGGAGCTCGAAGAGAAGAACGGCGAAGAGAGTCACCGCATGACATCCGTTGGCGCCGTCCTGGGAAGCCCCCTCTATATGAGCCCGGAGCAAGCCCACGGTGAAGCCGGTGACCACCGCTCGGACATCTATTCCCTGGGTTGCATACTCTATCGCAGCCTCACAGGTGGAGCCCCTTTCCAAAGCGATGACTACCTCACCCTGATGAATCTCAAAGACAGCCCGCCCCCTCGTCTCGCGCCTCCGGACGAGAGCTCGAGCTGGCCGTCGAGCCTTGCCGATATAGTGGAGCGAACCCTGGCCACGGCGCCGGAAGATCGTTACCAGTCCATGAGCGAACTGGAAAGTGACCTGTCGGCCTTACTGGCCCAGGAGCCCAGCGGCTCCCATGCCGCCATGCCCGTGCCCGGAGAGAAGGAGGGACTCAAAATGCCCTCCAGAACCGTACTTCTTGGAACTGTGGCAGGTCTGATCCTCATCACGATAGCAGCTTTCTATCTCTATCTGACGGTTCCCGGCCAGAACCTGCGAAAGCCAAAGCCGGCGGAATTCCAGGAAACACTGTTCATGGGAGAGAAGATCGGGCGCTTTTCCATCGAGCGTGATCCCGAATTCGACAGGCTAGCCTGTCTCACCGCCATCACCCCGAGCGCAATCACCGATGCCGACCTGGCAGCCCTGCCGGCAGAGATAGCCGGGGCCCGGGAGAAAAATACAAGAGTCGAGGGTCTCGATTTATCCAAGACCAGAGTGAAAGGAAGCGGACTTCGATACCTCCAGAAACAGGGATTGAAAGCCATAGACCTGGACGATACAGCCATAGAGCCTCAATACCTTTCTTATCTGAAGCTTCTGAAGAAACAGGAGCGATTGATTTCTCTGTCCGGAGTGAAGATCACACCGGAGCATATCAAGGTCCTGTCCTCCATCGGCGCAATTCACGAACTGCGGTTGAATCGTTCTGCCACCGTAGATGATGCTATTGTCGGCGAGCTCGCATCGATGAAGATTCGCAGGCTCGGACTGTCGGGAACCAAGATCACCGATCGCGGTCTGGCTCTGCTGGACAAATCCGAACGAATCGGGTACCTGGATCTCTCCAATACCGAAATCAGCGACCAGGGACTTGAGCGGATCGGGGATCTCGAGCTCAAAGGTCTGCAAATTTCATACTGCCCCAATCTCACCGGACGTTCCCTGGAAATCATCGCCAGACAATGGCCGGAGCTGGAAGTGCTTAATATCGACTCCCTGAAATCAACTGATCAGCAATTCGCCGCCCTCTCGAATCTGAAAGATCTGAGGATCTTTCAAGCCCTGAACATTCCATTGAGCGACACGGATATGGAGGCGATCACTCAATGTCCAAAACTGACGACCTTCTACAACACCGGGGGATTGTTCACCGCCAGAGGGCTGAATAAGCTTCTTAAGCTCAAAGAGCTCAATGCGATCTCGATACTCAGCCTGAAAAACATCAAGGAGCGCGACTTCGAAGCGTTTCGCCAGAAGCTCCCGAAAGGACTTTCGCTCCTTTCGGACTTCAAGAGCAGCGGAACGGTGCCGGACGAGCTCCAGGACATCGTCAAAGGGTCCACCGATATGTTCCTCGATGACGAAGACAATGAAAGATTTTGATAAGGAACTCGATGGATCCTGCCTGTCCGTATATCATGGGGCTCTATTACAAATATAGAAGCCGCCCCGGCAGGAGAAATGAGTCGATGTTTGGATCGAAAAAGAGCAAGCTGAGCCCCGACACAGTCAAGAAGGCTCTTTCTACAGTCATGGATCCTGATCTTCACCAGGACATAGTCAGTCTCGGGATGATCTCGGGCATCGAAGTCGATGGCGGCAAGGTCAAATTCAAGCTTACCCTGACCACCCCGGCCTGTCCCCTCAAAGAGAAGATCGAGAGCGACTGCCGGGAAGCGGTCAATGCCATCGAAGGAGTCGAATCCATCGAAATGGAGATGGACGCTTCCGTCGCCGGTCTCAAGCGGGATTCGGACAAGAAACGCATCGAAGGAATCAAGCACATCATCGCCGTCACCTCCGGGAAAGGCGGTGTCGGCAAGACCACAGTCGCTATCAACCTGGCCTGTGCGCTGCACAGCCTGGGCGCCAGGGTCGGTCTCCTTGACTCCGACATCACCGGTCCCAATTGCCCGCTCATGCTCGGAGTCGATGGCTATGAGCCCACCGCAAGGGACAATCGCATCGTGCCGGCGGAGAATCACGGCGTCAAATGCATTTCCATGGCTTTCTTCGTCGCCAAAGATACGCCTCTTATCTGGCGCGGACCGATGCTTGACAAGGCGATAAGACAGTTTTTGACCGATGTGGAGTGGGGCGAGCTGGACTACCTGATCGTGGACATGCCCCCCGGCACCGGTGATGCACAGCTGACCATGGTACAGGCGACGGATCTGTCCGGGGGCGTCATCGTCACGACACCGCAGGAAGTAGCTGTTCTCGACGGTCGCAAAGGTCTGGCCATGTTCACCCAGATGAATGTTCCGGTCCTGGGCTTCGTAGAGAACATGAGCTATTTCCAACCGGAAGGATCGGAAGAGGTCTTCGAGATCTTCGGCCGCGGTGGCGGTCAGCGCCTGGCAGAGGAAGCCGGCGTGCCGTTTCTGGGAGAAGTCCCCCTGGACACCAGGATCAGGGTCGGCGGTGACAGCGGCGAGCCGATAGTGGTTTCCAATCCGGACAGCCCGTCTGCAAAAGCCTTTATCGATATAGCCAAGCAACTGGCCGCCAAGATAAGCATCCAGGCCCTGGCGCCAGTCGGTTAGAAAAAAGAACAAGAACTGAGAGTAAGACGACATAATACCTGCCGCCCACTTCACAAATAGGCAGCAGGTATTATACTGATTGTTGTAGGAGCAGGCACCACCTACAACACCACAATCGGTTCTATATACAACAATGCTCAAAAGCATAACCATCAAGAATTTTGCGATTATCGAATCGGTTGACGTCGAGTGGACTCCCGGACTCAATGTTCTGACCGGGGAAACCGGCGCCGGCAAGTCGATCCTCTTCGACGCCCTCAGCATCGTACTCGGTGCCAAAGCCGGACCGTCCAATATCAGGGTCGGTGCCCAGAACGCCGTCATCGAAGCTTTCTTCATCCCCGGTAAAGAAGCTCTGGACTGGCTCGATAAAAACGAGCTGGGCGGTGACACGGAGGAGCTGGTAGTCACCAGGGAGATCAGCGAGAAGAGCTCCCGAAGCCGGATCAACGGCGTCCTGGTGAACAGCTCTCTCTTGCAGGAGCTTCGCGGACTCTTGCTGACTTTCCACGCCCAGCACGAGATCCGCACTCTGCTGACGAGCTCGAGCCAGCTGGCTCTTCTGGATAGCCTGGGAGACAAAGCCCACGACGGTTTGATCAACAATTACAAAAGCAAGTTCGCTTCCTATCAGGCGCTTCTCAAACAAGCCGGCGAGAGCCTTTCGGACGAGGAGCGCCTCAAGAAGCTGGAATTCACCCGCTGGGAGATTCAGGAGCTGGAAGCGGCCGACCTCGGTGATCCGGTAGAAGACGAAGAGCTCAAAGAAAGACGTGCGATTCTCGAAGGAAGCGCTCAGCTCGAATCGGCGGTGATGAGCGCTGTCGGCATGCTTACCGGCGGCAACGATCATGAAAGTTCGGTGATCGATCTCCTGCAAAAAAGCCTGGCCGAACTCGAAACCGCCTCGAGCACCGATAGCTCGCTTTCCGCCACGGCCGAGCTCCTCTCCGCCAGCCTCGCCAATGCCGAGGAAGCAGCATCGGAGTTGCGAACCTACCGGGACCGGATCGACAGCGACCCGGAGTCTCTGGTTATGGTGGAAGAGAGGCAGGCCCTGCTCGCCTCCATCAAACGGAAGTTCGGCCCGACTCTCAAAGAAGCCATAGACCGGCTGGATTCACTGCGCCGGACTATAGAGACCCTGGAAAACGCCGACTGGCAGGCGGAAAAGCTGAAAGCTGAATTGTCCAGGCTGGAAGGCGAGCTCACCGAACAGGCCGAGAAGCTCTCCGCCTCCCGGAAAAAGCTGGCTGAAAGCCTGTCCCGATCGATCATGGCCGAGCTCAAACAGCTCGGTATGGAGCGCGCCCGCTTCGACATCGAATTCACCCGCTCCGCAGAATTGAGCGGAACAGGCCTAGACCGCCTGGAATTCCTCATCTCGCCAAACCCCGGGCAGCCCCTCCTGCCCCTGTCCAAAATCGCTTCCGGGG
>JAGQHH010000576.1 GCA_020431945.1 Cyanobacteria bacterium HKST-UBA02
CTATAGCGATGGGAAGATCCCCACTTATCTATTCGAGTCCTCTTCCTTAACATGGACTCATGTCCAATTCCAATAGCAACCCGCTGCTCGATATGGCGCCGGTGGCGCCATCCCCGGCCGGTGAGGCCAGACCAGCCCACGCCGAAAGCACGGTAGCCGGCGATCTGTTCCGCTCCATGGCCTATGCAGGCGCCCAGTCTCCGGTCAATGGCGCCGTTCAGCTTGTGGACAATGTGGCGGGCACCGATTTTCTTCCTGCGGTTCAATTTGTGACCCCGCCCGAGCCGGCGGAGTTCGGCTCGGCGCGGTGGCATGCTCAGCAGATCGGCTATGCCGCCGGTATGGTGGCCCCATTTCTCATTCTCCATAAGACTCTCCACGGCGGAGCCCCTCTGGCATCCTCCCTCGCTTCGGTCCGGGCAACCGCCGTGACCGGCACCATATACGGAGGTGTTCTCACCCCCACCCTCGCTGGTGAGGACCCGCTGACAGGTCGTCTTCGCAATGCTGCCGTGAGCGGTGCTACTTTCGCCACCCTGAGCGCCTCCAGTATCGGGCTCAAGACCCTGGGCGCCGAGCTCACAGGCACTTCGGCGGTGGCTTCCGGAATTCTCAAGAACGAAGTGGCTGCCGGTGTTCTGTCCGGTCTTCCGGCTGGTCTGGTGAGCGCCGATTCGGAGTCGCTTCTATCCGGTCACGGTCTGGCGGACTCCGGAGAGAGGCTCCGGAGAATGTACACTTTCTCAATGGTGGGCGGTGTTTTCGGCGGCAAGGATATGCTTGCCGATAGCTTGAAAGCCAGACAAATAGTAGAAAGAACCGAACGAACCGAACGAACCGAACCAACGGAGAGGCCCGCCAGACTCACCGAAGCCGAGATCCGGGAGCTGCGCGTGGCGGAGCTTGCCGACGGCAAAGACGGCGAATGGATCAAGCTCTATAACGATGCCTTCCCGGATAGCGAGGCCTATGGCACCGATCAGTTCCAGGCCCTTATCGATCGGGGCGAGGTGAAGCTCTTCGAGACCCGCAACAAGGACAACGAGCTTGTTCATTTCACGCTCCTGGAGACCTATCCGGCAAGAGGAAATCCCAACAGCCGCGATTTTCTTTTGAACAGCTATACCGCCACCCGTGCCGACATGCGCGGTCGGGGCATCGGCACGGTTCATCTTGGCCGCGTCCTGGAGCAGCTCAAAGCCGAGAATCCGGAGCATCTTGGTGTCCTGGCCGAAATCGAGTCGCCCCGGGAGCAGGGTCTCGACGCCGAGACCGCCAGGACTCGCCAGCGCCGCCGCAGCTTCTACGATAATCTGGGCTTCCGGGAAATCCGCGACTACGAGTATCTCAGTCCGAGCTGGGAGGAAGGCGAAGCGCCCCTGCCCATGGACCTGATTCTCTATCCGTTCAAGCCCGAGCCTCTTACCGGCAACGAGTTCATCGATGTGGTCCAGCGCCTGTACAACTATGGCTATGAAATGGACCTGAGCGATCCTTTCATTGCCGAGCAGACAGCCAGGATCAAACCTGACGGCAGCTATTGATGGAACTTAGCGGGAAGAGTCTTCTTCGCGCAGGACATAGCCTTCGCCCCGAACGGTCTGGATCAGGCGCTTCTGGTTGCCGTCTTCCAGCTTGGAGCGCAGATAACGGATATAGACCTCGATGACGTTCGATTCGCCGATGAAGTCATAACCCCAGACCTTGTCGAAGATGAACTCCCGGGAGAGCACCTGCTCGGGGTATTGCATGAAAAGACGCAGGAGATCGAATTCTTTGGCTCTGAGATCGAGCTGTCTTTCGCCACGTTTGACCACCCGGTTGAGCTGGTCCATCCAGAGGTCGGCATAGGTGAGGATGCCTTCCTGGGGTTTGCGCCGCATGACGGCACGGATTCTGGCCAGGAGCTCTTCGGTGGCGAAGGGCTTGGTGAGATAGTCG
>JAGQHH010000577.1 GCA_020431945.1 Cyanobacteria bacterium HKST-UBA02
GCGCTTTCTCCGGCAAGGACCCGACAAAAGTCGACCGCTCCGCCGCTTATGCCACCCGCTATGTCGCCAAGAACATCGTCGGCGCCGGCCTCGCCGATCGTTGCGAAGTTCAGATCGCTTATGCCATCGGCGTTGCCAGACCGGTCTCTATTCATGTGACCACTTTCGGCACCGGCAAAATCAGCGACGAGGCGATCACCGAGCTGGTCAAGACCCAGTTCGACCTTCGTCCCGCCGCCATCATCGAGACTTTCCAGCTTCGCCAGCTGCCCGCCCGGGCCAAAGACCACCGTTTCTACAGAAATGTGGCTGCCTACGGACATTTCGGCCGGCCGGATCTGGAGCTTCCCTGGGAAAAACTGGATCGGGTAGCGGACCTAAAAAAGTCTCTGGCTCAGGTTCCGTCAGTGCCTGAGCCTAATAGAGTTCAGGTTTGCGACTAATTCTTGCCCTGGGGTTTAATTGACTGTTTTTCTGCGGATATAATAGGAAATTGGTCCCGCGAGTTGGTAACAAATGATCTCCGGCACTATCAAGGTGAACCCTGACTCGCCGGAAGCGTATTCCGTCGAGTTGGCAGAAGGCGAGACATTGCAGATAGGGCGAAAGCCCTCGCCGGGCGGCATCAAGAAATTGATCCTGCCATATCCCGAGGTATCGGGGCAACACGCCGAGATCCGCTGCAAGCCCGAAGGTTGGACCATCGTCGATTCCGGGAGCACCAATGGCACTTCCATAAACGGCACCCGCTGCACTCCCGGTCGTGAGTACAGTCTCCGAAATGGCGACAAAGTGCGGATCGCCCAGTACGAGATTTTTGTCTTCCCGCCGGAGACCGAGCTCGAGCTCGATGATGATCTGGCTGACGACGATACCCAGGATCGTACACAGCTTTCGATCAAATTCATGAATGCCACCATCCTTGTGGGCGACATCCGCAGCTTCACGAGGTTGATGGAGCGTTACCGCTCCGAGCCCGAGCGGGTAATGCAGGTCGCCCAGCGGGTTTTCGATGCCCTCAATGTCGAGATCAATAAGAATTTCGGATTGCTCGAGAAGATCGCCGGTGATGCAATCATGGCTTACTGGTCCGGGGACAATACCAAGGAAGGCTCCCGCCTGCCTGCTTATCAAGCCTGCCTGACGGCGCTGAAGCTGGCCGATCTCACTTGCAAGCTGGCTGCCGACAGGTCTTACTGGCCGTTCGAGGAGCATCCTCTTCATATCGACATCGCTCTGGCTACCGGTCCGGTGGCTGCCGGCGCTCTCGGTCAGGGCTCGGCCAATCCCAGTGTACTGGGCGATACGGCCAACCTGGTCTTTCGTCTGGAGAAACTCATCGGCGAGGATACTCCCGGCGATGTCATCGTCGACGGTGTCACTTTCGGTCTCGCCAACGACCGCTGCGATTTTAAATTCCTGGGCTCCTACGAGATCAAAGGCAAGAGCAAGCCTGTAGATGTGTACAGGCTGTGTGGTATCAAGGGAAGCTAGTCCGTTGCCTGAGTATTCTGAGCTCGATAAGTCGGTCGGCAGGCTCATTGCCGGAAGGCTTCCCGGTCTCGAGCTCGAAGAAGAGCGCCGGCGGGCGCTCGCTGATGGTATCCTGGGTGGTATCACCCTCTTCGCGGAGAACTGCTCTGATCTGGAGCAACTGGCTTCTCTTACTGCCGATATCGTCGAGACTTCCGGGCATGTGCCGGTGCTCACCGTCGATCAGGAAGGTGGTGCCGTGCAGCGTTTCGCCGGTGTTCTGACACCGCTTCCCTCGCCCATGGCTCTCGCCGCTACCGGCTCCCCGGAGACTCTGGCGGCGGTTACCAGAATCAGCGCCGAACAGCTCAAGCTCCTGGGCTTCAATTGTCTTCTCGCACCGGTGCTTGATGTAATCAGCAATCCCAGTAACCCGATCGTATGCACCCGCTCTTTCGGGACCGTCCACCAGCTCTGCCGGAACCTCGGCGAGATCGTCGCCAGGACCATCAGTGAAGTGGGTCTGGTGCCGGTGGGCAAGCACTTTCCCGGTCATGGCGCCACCCGCGAGGACTCGCATGAGGATCTGGCTGTCAGCAAAGTCGATCTCGAGAGACTCTGGGGTGTGGATCTGGCGCCATTCAAAGATTGTCTGCCGGTTCTTCCGGCGGTGCTCACCGGGCATATCTGGGTCCAGGCTGTCGATGAAGAGCCGCTTCCTGCCAGTCTCTCGAAAAGAATCACTACTTCCATTCTCAGGGAGTATCTCGGATTCGACGGTATCATCATGACCGACGATCTGACCATGAAAGGAATCACCGGGCACTACGGTATGGGGGAGGCGGCGGTGATGGCCATCGAGGCCGGTGCCGATCTGCTTCTCGTCTGCGGTACTTTCGAAGAGTCCGAGGAAGCACGCCGGGCGATTGTGGAAGCGGTCAAGTCCGGTCGCCTGAGCGAGTCGCGTATCGCCGCTTCGCTCAAGCGCTTGAAAGGCAAATTCGGACGGCGTCCCCAGACGACCTCGCCAGCCAAGAATAAAGGACGTTTCGCCAGGCTGAAGAAACATATTGAAGTGTCCCGGGCTATCTCGGAAGAGGCATCGCTTGAAGCGATAACAGCAACCCGGGGGAGCGCTCATCTGCTTAACAGCGGAGCCTGGAAAGTTTTAGTTCCCAGCCATCCCCGTTACAGTCTCGATCTGGCCCGGTATCTCAATGAGCGTCTGGAGGAGCCGGTCGAGGAGATCCGTTACAGTCTCGAGCCCACCTTCGAGGAAGCTCAGGAGATCGCCCGGTCCTGCCAGGACTGCAACTGTCTTTTCGTGACTTTCCGCTGTCTGATCAATCGCGAGCAGATGCGGGTGGGCCAGATGGTGGCAGATTCTTGCAAGGGCAAAAAGATCGCCATAACCACCGACACGCCTTTCGACCTGGATGGACTTCCCGACTGGCCGACTGTAATCGCCTCGTTCGATCCGAGCGATCAGGCTATGATAGCTTTAGCACGCGTGCTCACCGGGGAGCTTCGAGCTCGCCATTCTACCTATATGCAGTTCCTCTACGAGGGGCTCAAAAGGCTGAGAGAGCAATCTTTCAGTCAGTGATCAAATGACCGAGAGCGATGAGAAAAATTCCCGGGTGATGGCCTATCTCAAAAAGGTAGGCAAGCTCATGATCTTGTTCGTGATCCTGGGCTGTGTACTGCTCACTTTTGCAGTATGGCTCGTATCGAGCGTCATTTCCCAGAATCTTGCCCAGTACGGACTGTAATCAGCTCGTTGCCCATCTGGAAGAAAGCAGCGAAGGTTCGTTTTGCCGCCTCGACAATGGCGTTCTCTTCGTTTTCGTCGAAGCCCGCCTCATTCATGGTGGCTTTGAAATCCAGCCAGTATTTCATCTGATTCTCCTGATAGCGATCGAAATAGCTGGCGCCCTGGCGGGTGCTCAGACCGAGACCGTCTCTCAGTTTGCCGGCCATATACTTGGCGCCATGGGTGCTGCCCTCGAGAACATAGAGAATGCCCAGAAGGGCGCAGGGCTGATTGTCCCGCAACTGTTCCATGTCGGCTATGAGCCTGGCCGCTCCCGGGACTGCTTCGGATCGATCGGCATCGATGTCGAAATGAGCGAGATCGCCCTCGAGATTCTCCAGGTCGAGATGCCGCTTCTTCAAGACACTCTTGATCTTTTCGGAAGCGGGGGTAGCCAGCAGGCTGGCCTTTTCCAGATTGGCGGCGAGATGTTTGTGAAGCAGATAGAGCTGGCTCAAATAAGCTGTATATGCCGGTCTCTCGATTCTTCCCGAACCCAGGAGCTTCTGGAACTCATGGGCTTCGGTGGCATCATGCAGGGGTCTGGTGCCTTCTTTGAGAGTCTCCATTATGGTTTTGTTCTGCATCTCAATCCTTCCTGAAAGCTGCTCTGATTAGCCTGTCTCTGACGCCGTCCCATTCGGGATCTTCCGGCGGCGATTCGACTACGATCCAGTCCGGAGCAGTCGTGTCGAGGGAGCGAAGGCTGGCATAGAGATCTTTGCCGTAATCCTCGCGATTTCTTTCCGCCACTATCCATGACGAAGAGAACGTCCCGGGGCGCTGACGGAAAGAGAGTACCGCCGCGGTTTTGTTCTGAGAGGCGAGCTCGCCGAGAAAGCGGTCCAGATCGCCTTCCTGGACTATGACCAGGGGACGGCTCGGGGCGTAGTGGCTTTTCATCGAGCCCGGGGCTCTCGGTGTCTCGACTCCGGATTTTGCCGAATCGAGAGCGAGAGCGTTTCTTATCGCCGTCTCGGTAATCTGCCCGGGTCGAAGAATCCGCCAGCTCTCTCCGGTGAGATCGACGATGGTGGACTCGATACCCACCTGGCAGGGACCGCCGTCCAGGACATAGCTCACCTCGTCCCCGAACTCGGCAGCCACGTCCTCGGCTCGCGTGGGGCTGAGGCGGCCGAATTTGTTTGCCGAGGGAGCCGCGATCCCGCAAGAAGCGGCTTTCTCAATCAGCTCGAGAGCCAGAGGATGACCGGGAATTCGCAAGCCCACGGTATCCTGACCGCCGGTCACCTGATTGAGAACACCTTCTTTGCGCCGGAGTACAAGTGTGAGGGGTCCCGGCCAGAACGATTCGGCCAGGACGAAAGCTGTGTCGGGGATGGCCACGGCCCACTCCGAGAGCATGCTGACGTCGTGAATATGAACGATCACCGGATGGTCCGTCGGTCTTCCCTTGGCTCTATAGAGCCGGGCCAGGGCATCAGGGCTGGTGGCGTCGGCACCGAGTCCGTAGACCGTTTCGGTGGGAAATGCCACCAGCTCTCCCCTGTTGATGAGATCGGCGGCGAGCTCGATATCTTTGCCGATGCTCATTGGTCCGAATTTAAAGCTCCCCTTAAGGCCCCTCTCAAGGCCCATGGATTAGCGCTGGTGATCTCGACATCCACCAGGGTTCCTTTGAGGCTCTCGGGACCTTCGAAATTGACGAGTTTGTTTGTTCTGGTGCGGCCGGTGAGGCGCTCCGGATTTCTTTCGCTCTGTCCTTCCACCAGGACTTCCACTGTTTTGCCGAGATAACGTTTGTTGCGGCGGTGGCTGACCTCGCTCACCACGGTGTTGAGAAAGCGCAGGCGCTCGTATTTCTCTTCTTCGGGTATCTGAGCCGGCCAGTTCGCCGAGGGGGTATGGGGGCGCGGCGAATAAGCGGCAGTATTGCAGGAGTCGAAGCAGATCTCTTCCACCAGCCTGACAGTGTTCATGAATTCGTTTTCGGTCTCCCCGGGGAAACCGACTATGAGATCCGAGGTGATGGCAGCATCCGGGATTCTCTTTCTGATTCTCTCCACCACACGCCTGTAGGCGTCGACATCGTGTCCCCGGGCCATGCGTCTGAGGGTGCGATCGTCGCCTGCCTGGATGGGGATATGGAAATATTCGCAGGCAGAGGGCACTTCTTTAACGGCATCGATGATCGCGTCTTGCAGATCTCTGGGGTGCCCGGTGATGAAGCGGATTCTCTTGATCGGCTCGAAACGTCCGGTAAGGCGAATGAGCTCGCCGAGATTGGTGACCGGATCGAGATCGTGACCGTAAGCAGTGACATTCTGACCCAGGAAGGTGACTTCCTTATAGCCTGCTCCGGCGAGATCTTCCACTTCCAGCATGATCTCTTCCGGAGTGCGGCTCTTCTCCCGTCCCCGGACATAGGGCACGATGCAATAGGTACAGTTGTAATCGCAGCCATAGATTACCGAGACCCAGGCGCTGAAGTCGCTCTGTCTGATCACCGGCAACTCGGGAAGGTCTTCGGGCAGTTCCTGGAAGACTTCCACGACTCTCCGGCGCTCGTCTCTGGCGCGGACCACCAGGTCGGGAAGGCGGTGGAGATTATGGGTGCCGAAAACGATGTCGACATAAGGAGCGCGCTTGATCATCGCTTCGCCGGCATCCTGGGCGACACAGCCTCCTACGGCGATGAGGGCGCCTTCCTTGCTGTCCTTGATCTTGCGCCAGGCGCCCAGATAGCTGTAGACCTTGTCCTCGGCGCCTTCTCTGATGGCGCAGGTGTTGAGGATCATCAAATCGGCGGATTTCAGATCGGCTGTCTGGCTGTAGCCGATCTCATCGAGAAGACCGAGCATATGCTCGGAGTCGGATTTATTCATCTGGCAGCCGAAAGTCTCGACATAGACTTTCCCTGCGGTTTTCTTCTTGTCTTTTGTAATCGCTGTCATCGGTTCGAACCAGGCTGTTGCGCTAGTTTACTAGATGTCGAGTATTAGCGCTCGGGGATCGAGCCCCCGGTTGACCGAATATTACAGGCTTTGTTTTTTGATCGACTCGATTTCCTGGATCTGGCGGCAGAAAGAGTCGAAAGAGTTCTTCAGCCATTCGATGCGTTCGCTGTGGCTGGCAGGCGGGATCAGGTCGTTGTTTCCGCCTGAGAAGATTACCCGGTGCTCGCCGTTCTCGTTTTTAGCGATGGTCAGTTCTAGGGTATGCACGTCGGAGTTCTCGTAAGTTTGAGGGGTGCCATAATAGCAGGTGGAGCCGAGCCTGGAATCGCCAGGCCCGTGCGGGACGCTTTCCGGAAGCCAGAAGTAATGAGGGCTACAGCGGCTTCCCCGGAAGGATTTCTTACAGGATTTTTATGAAAGTGAATGCAATCGGATTCATCTCTGCGCTTCTTGTTCTTGTGCTGGGCGGTTGCGGGGCGAACGCGAACAGGTTCGCACAGACCATGGCGGTGGAATCGCCGGATCTGGCCAGACCCGGGAAATTCGAATGCGAGTCGTTTTCATTCAGCTATCCGGGCAACTGGCAGATCGATATGAAGAGACATCTTGCCAATCAGATCTATGAAGATATGGTGCGCATCAGGGCGGGCAAGTCGCCGATGGCAAGCTCGATCGATATAACACTCTTCAACTCTCCATACAGTGAGAGCTTTGCTGCCGATCTGGTGAACCAGGTCGGTACTGCCGGAGTACCGGCCTCGGACAAGCCCGCTCCCATCGCCTGGGGCGGTATAGAGGGGCTCGGCCAGAAGACCAGGCTCGATCCCGGGGATCTCGTATACAGCTATTTTTTCTGCCCCGCCGGTGGTGGCAAGAAAATGCTCGTCGTTCATTATGGCGGATCGAATAAGGTAATGTCTAAGACACAGAGCGGCTTCGATCTGATCGAGAGGACTTTCAAGCTCAATAAGTGATCGTATAGGTGAAGGGGACCACATGCTTGGATTTGACCGCCACTCCGGCGTCGCCTACCACCGCTCCCATGATCGCTCCCACCAGAAAGGGAGGGTAGATGTCCACGGTGGTCTCCACGCTGATCTCTCCGTCCACCGCGCCCTGGTAAGGTGGGGGCGGGACATCCCGAACCGTCTCGATGATTTTCATGTCGTCTCTCACCTTCACCGGAAGGTTGGAGTGATAGATTCTTTCGATTACGGCGATTGCCCTCTGGTACGGAGTCTTTCCGGGCACCACGTCCCGGTTGGTCGCCAGGGTGGTGTCGCTCGGGGGTCCCGAGGCGGCAGCCCGGGCGGCATCACGGCAGACCACATCATTGAGAGCGGCGCCGGTTCCGAGAATACATAAGTCGATCACTACCAGGAGAACAGGGACTAGAAGAGCCAGGGCGGCGGCAAGCTCTGTGAGGCTCTGCGCATTTGTGCCGCGACTGGCGAATGCTTTCCTTTTCATTTTCACTATAACCATTTTAGAGGTGTATCACTTTCCTTTTATTGCCACCGCTTCGCCGGGCTGAATTAGCGGGAGCCGCGTATGAGATTTTTCTCCTTCTGGGCAGCCCTAAATTCTCAGCACCGCGATGTAGTTGGCAAAGAGGCGGGTGCAAAGCCAGTCCGCCAGAAATCTCCAATAGAAGATCGAGGAAAGTGAAATGGAAAAGAAAAATCAGAAGCGCCGCGCAGGAGGACTGAGACTGGCTCTGGCTCTGCTCATGACCGCCAGCGCCGCAGGCAGCTCGATGGTCGCTCCGGTATCGGCGGAAACAACAGGCAAACTGAATATGCCCAAAGCCCTCCCTAAAAAGAGGATTGGTTCCCGGACTACTTATACGCCTGACTTGCTTCTCGTGATGCCCAGTCGCAAAGCCGAAGACGACGATATAAAGAAAGCCCTGGAGGAAGCCAATGGGACTGTTATCGGAACCATGGGCGAAGGCCACTTGAAATGCCTGATCGTCAGAACCGAGAAAGGCAAGCTCGAGGAGACCGAGAAAAAACTGAAGAAAGACTCGAAGAACTTTGCCACCATCGGGCGCAACTATAAGCTTGGAGCCCACTTCATCCCGAATGACAGCAGCTTTCCGAGCCAGTGGCACCTGCCTGCCATCAACTGCCCGAAAGCCTGGGACGATTCACGAGGCGGACTGACCAAGATCGCTATCTTCGACACCGGCTGTCAGGCCAATATCGCCGATCTATCGGGCAAGACCCAGAAAGGCTATGATGCCACCACAGTCGGCGCCCGGCTCACAGTCCTGGCTGGACCGGGACCTCTCGGCGATATCGCCGGCGCAATCGGAGGGGCACTCTCCAAGGGCGCTCAGGAAGACGTCCACGGTCATGGTACCTGGGTCGCCACCACCGCTGCCGCCACCGCCAATAATTCCACCAATACTGCCGGTGTCGCTCCCGGAGCGACTGTCTATCCTGTACAGATCGCTGGATCCGACGGGCAGACCGATGACATCGCCATTATGGCCGGCTTGCTCAATATGCTCGCTACAGGTAACCGGATCGTCAATATCAGCTATGGTGCCGCGCCTCCTTTCGGTCTCACCAATGCCATGATTCACGCTCCCCTGCATGCTTATATGCAAGAGTTCCATGATCTCAAGGGCGGTCTCATCTTCCTTTCTTCAGGAAATGACGGCAGCTTCGATCCCAATCCTCCCCAGCACTATTACAACGTGGTCACCGCCATCGACAACACCATGACTCTTGCCGATTTCAGCAACTATGGCATGTCCACGACCTTCACCGCTCCCGGCGCCGGCATTCTCTGCTCGGACCGCGACGGTACGGTCAAGTCTGTGAACGGTACCTCTTTCTCGTCTCCTGTGGTAGCCGGTATAGCGGCCCTCATATGGAACGCCAACCCCGCCCTGCCCAATGTCTGGGTTGAGCACATACTCAAGGCCAGTGCCATCAAAGCCGGCTCCGCGCCCTGGACTCACTATTACGGCTACGGCATGCCCGACGCCAGAAAGGCCGTGAAAATGGCCAGAGGCGGACTCTAGAGGACAGACTCTCAATCCGTTGATTTGTCCCTACCCCCGGGCTGCCCGCTCTCGAGAGCGGGCAGCTTTTTTATTCAGTCACCTTAGAGGAGATTCAGGATGAGCGGTCCTAAAACAGGACCAGCACTCGGTAAGGACAGTATGCAAGGAAAGTGGAAAATGAGCAGAGCAAGTAGAATATCGAGAAGCAAGAACGGACACGCCATCAGCGAATTCAGTGCTGCCTTCGTGTTCTTCGTCTGTTTCGTGCTTGTCCCTCTGATTGACTTCGGATTCGTGCCTCTGCGCTATCTGATCAGTCAGGGTGTGCTCAATGAAGCGACTCACAGGCTGTCTCTGTCCCAGAAACGCTCGGAAGCTTACAACCTTCTAGACGGTGATTTCTGGTGGCGAAATTTTCTGGACAAATGTGGTGTCACCGTTGCCGATACCAGCATGAATCTTCTGGTATGCGGGCAGAGCGCCTCGGATTCGATGTCCTGCCCCAAGGACTCGACTCTGGCTGCCGACTGGCTGCCTGGTGGCAGCAAGGGCCCGTGTATATACAGCATCGAGGTCACCACCACCTGCGAGATCGCACCGCTCTTCCATGGCAGCGCCGGACTCCCTGGTTTCACGAGTCCGGTCCCGATTACCCTAAAGAGCCGATCGCAGTGGGAGAATCTCGGTCGCGATCCGCAGACAGGAGCGTATTACATCAATGAATAGAAGGCTGAATTCGGTTCTCGTATCGATCTTTTCACCGGTGGTATTTCTCTACTCCCTGGGCGCTCTGCAACCCGCCCACGGTATCGGCGACGCCATCGCCCAGCCCTATGACTGGACCGTAGAAGTGAAGACCGAGCAGCTCGAGAGACAATTCGAGTACCAGGGCTCCACCATCAAACCGGTGGTGAAAGCGGAAGTGAAATATTACGAGAAGGGAGAGCCCGACAACAAAACCGATTACGAGAATCTCTGGTATCACGACGGCAAGCCCCTGGGTCTCGAGCGCAAGCACAAATACGAGATCACCGAGGGTGAAAGCGTCGAGATTCGGGTCGAGCACACGACCGGATCCCCCACCAGCGGCGAGTATAAAGCAGCCGCCAACGCCATATCGAGGATTCTTCTCGATTCGTATCTGCACCGTTGCCCCGTGGTGATAGTGCATATCAAGGAAGGCTCCCTGGGCGCCATTTCTTCTTATTTGCAGGCGCGAAACTGGAAAATCCAGACCGAGGAAGCCGACGTGGCAGTGGCTGCAGCAGTCAATCTCTTCCTTCAGGAAGGCGATGACGGCGCCAAGCAGACTCTTTATTACGAAAGCATTTGAGATCGGAGGATAAGAGAATGCGCAAGCAGAACGGCAATATCATCGCCCTGGTGTCATTCATGATTGCCGTGACGGCGGTACTTTTCCTGATTGCCATGTCCTACGGAGGTCTGGTGTTCATGCAGAACCGCGTGCGGGCCAGCGCCGACGAGATCGCCCTTGTCGGAGCCAGGAAGCTCAACGAGATGGATCGGATCGGCCAGATGAACAATATGGTGGCACGCTGCCGGCAACTGGTCTTCTCCTCCTCCAAACAATACAACGAGGCTATGTCCCTGTACCCGCAGATCTCTCACCTGGCCAAGGATCTCTATGATGAGACCACGCTCTCGGCGGTGGAGCTGGAGAGCCAGAGACATCATTTACGCCTGGTCGCCGAGGCGGAGGCAAAGGACGCCATGCAGCAGAAATTCCTCTCGATCATGGCCACCTATCCCATGGACCTTCCCTGGCTTTCTGTCGAGATTCCGGTCATGGACGAGCTCAAGGTAGGCAAGCTGAAAGATGTGCAGTGCAATGTCGAGCGCCTGAAAAATATCGACGAGCTGGTTGCTTACGATCAGTCCCAGAGCTATGTGAGTAGCGATCCCGGATTGAAACTGTACAGAGAGTCCATCGATGCCAAGCTTCCCGGGGCCGATTCGAGCCTGACTTTCAAGCTCGCTTCCCTGGCGCCTCCGGTAGAAAACACAGTGTCGCCTGCTCGTATGGTCCTCGCCGGATTGTTCGCCGATGTCCCGGGGGATCAGCTCCCCTCCGCCACGAAAGTGAAGATCTCTCTGGCCATGAGCACCGGTCTCGGACCCCATGCCGAAAACACCATGTCCGCCGAGGGCACGGCAAGCGCAACCGGTGCCTGCCCCCAGATGTGAGAAACAGTAGAATCTGAAAATTCGCAATATTGCGAATTTTCCAAATCAGCCTCGAAATTAAAGTGACTCGCTCAGAAGCTCTTCCGGCTCTATTTTTCTGGCCCGCAAAAGAACATCGTCGCCCAGCCTGATACAGTCGAAAAAGCGGAAACGCCGGGCTTCGTCCAGCATAGTGGCTCGGCTCGAGGATGTAACCGGAACTGCCTGGCTGTCCGGCAGGAGAAGCGGCGCTGTAATGAAGGCCAGCTCGTCGGCCAGATCGGCTTCGATAAGGGCCCCGGCAAGCCCGGCGCCTCCCTCGCACAAAACAGACCGGATTCCACGGAATGAGAGATCCTGCAGAACAGCCTCAAGATCGAGACGTCCTGCGGCTCCGGGCGCTTCCACGACGGTCACCCCGGAGCTGTAGTCCGTTTCTCGCATCGCATTTTCGAGGCAGTAAATCAGGGTCGGGCCGCCGGCGCCGGGATCCAATACCTTCGCCTGGGGCGGGATGGTCAGTCGGCTGTCGAGAATCACCCGTACAGGATCCCTTTTAGAGTCCCGGCTGCTTTCCAAATCCCGGACATTGAGGGAGGGATCGTCGGCCCGGGCTGTTCCGGCTCCGATCATGACCG
The DNA here is from genome assembly GCA_020431945.1 of Cyanobacteria bacterium HKST-UBA02. Next base: position 12,043 of record JAGQHH010000577.1, read on the forward strand.
CGTCCGTTTCATTTCTCTGGTGGTGGACCCAGGCACGAGCCTCGGGACCGGTGATCCAGCGGCTCTTTCCGCTCCGGTCGGCGATGCGCCCGTCAAGGGTGACAGCCATTTTGAGAGTGAGCCAGGGACGATTCTTTTTGAGAGCAGTGAGAAAGCCCCGGTTCAGCCAGGCGGCTTCCCGGGCGAGCAGTCCGACCTGGACATCGATACCCCGGTCTCGAAGCGCAGAAAGCCCCTGTCCGGCTACTTTCGGATTGGGATCTTCCATGGCGGCGACGACTTTCTTTATGCCGGCTGCGATGACGGCATCGCTGCAGGGGGGCGTCTTGCCGTGATGACAGCAGGGCTCCAGGCTGACATAGAGAGTGCCTCCCCGGGCGCTTGTACCTGCTTCCGCCAGGGCATTGGGCTCGGCATGGGGCTCTCCGGCTTTCTCGTGAAAGCCCCGACCGACGATTTCGCCCCGGGCATCCATCACCAGCGCTCCCACCATGGGGTTGGGGGATGTCCGTCCCCGGCCCTTCTCGGCCAGCTCCAGGCACTGGCGCATGAGTTCTTCGTCGCGGCTATCGAACATTCGGTTGTTCCACACTGAGCTCAGCCGAAAAAGACTTCTGCCACCCTGTAGAGCTCGAGATCGAGGGTCTTGAGCTTGTCGACGGCGTTTTCCACCGGGACTTCGGTGACCTCGCTACCCTGCAAGGAGACCATATAGCCGAATTTCTTCTGATGAACCAGATCCGTGGCATGAACCCCGAATCGGGTGGCGAGAACACGGTCGAAAGCGGTGGGGGAGCCGCCTCTTTGAATGTGTCCGAGGGTATTGGCCCGGGTCTCGAAACCGGTGCGCTCTTCGATAATCTGGGCGAGCTTCTCGCCTATATAGCCGGTCTTGGAGTGCCCGAACTCGTCGGTTTCCACTTCTTCCAGGCTGACGTTCTCGGTTTCGGCGAAGCGAGCCCCTTCGGCAACCACGACGATGGAATAGTCTCTGCCTCTGCTGTGGCTTTTCTTGATCGCTTCCACCACTTCGTTGATGACGATCGGTTTTTCCGGGACGAGAATGAAATCAGCACCACCTGCGATGCCGCCATAGCAGGCGATCCAGCCGGCATGCCTGCCCATGACCTCGCAGACCAGGACCCGGTTGTGCGATTCGGCAGTGGTGTGGAGGCGGTCTATTGCTTCGGCGACAGTGTTGACTGCGGTGTCGAAGCCAAAGGTGAAGTCGGTGGCATTCAGATCGTTGTCGATGGTCTTTGGTACGCAGACGACGTTGAGCCCGTAGTCTTTATGCATCTTATTGGCAACGCCGCAGGTCTCTTCGCCGCCCACCGCAATCAGGGCATCGAGACCGTTGTTGTTCATATTGGCGATGATCTTCTCGGGACCGCCTTCGATGGCGAATGGATTGGTCCGGGAAGTGCGGATGATAGTGCCGCCCCGGTTGATGATCGATTCGGTGCTTCGCAGCGAAAGCGGCATGATCATGTTGTCGATGGGTCCGCGCCAGCCCTCGAGAAAGCCCACCACTTCGGAGCCGTAATTTTTGACGCTGTGCTTGACTACTGCCCTGATAACAGCGTTGAGACCGGGACAGTCTCCACCACCAGTTAGTAGGGCTATACGCATGCTTGAACGCCTCGACGAATAAAGGAGCGATTCATAAGTATACTGTCGAAGCCCCTTCTGGTATCTCGTTTTATGCAGCCGAACCGGTGATTGTCTGGAGCCTGGCGGCCTCAAGCCCGGCGAACGGCTGATTCGGAGCATAGTAAAACTTCATAACTGCCGGTCCCTAAACATTTAGCTTTGGCAAATATCCAGGCTCTTGGCCGGTTATTGATCTAAAGTAATTTCCTTGACGTCATGTGTGTGCGGGGACAGGAAATTGAATCTTTACGAGTACGAAGCCAAGAAAGTCTTTCAAGATGGCGGTATCACAGTTCCGCCTTCGGTACGGATCACCCGGCCGGAAGAGCTTGCAAAGGTGCATTTCGGATATCCACTGGTCCTGAAGTGTCAGGTTCTCACCGGCGGAAGAGGAAAAGCCGGCGGGGTCAAATTCCCCAAAGATCTGGAAGAAGGTAAGAAGATCGCTGCCGATCTCCTCAAGCTGGAGATCAAGGGAAGCAAGACCGAGAGCCTCCTGGCCGAGCCGATGCTCAAGATCCGCCAGGAAGTCTATATGGCTGTCACACTCGATCGCGAGCGGGGCTGTCCTATTTATATCGCCAGCGCCGAGGGTGGTATCGAGATCGAGTCGTCCGACTCGGTGGTCACCATGCCTATTCCTCATCCTTTCCATCCGTATGTCGCTCGTAACCTGGCCGGCAAGCTCGGTTTCAAAGGTGCCGAGTTCGTGAAGATCGCCGATGTGGCTGCCAAGCTCTATCTCCTCTTCGAGAAATACGATCTCGATCTGGCGGAGATCAATCCGCTGATCATCACCGAAGGCGGCGAGGTTCTGGCCGGTGACGGCAAGATCACAGTCAACGATGATTCGCTGGGCCGTCAGAAGGCATTTGCCGGTCAGCTCGAGAAACATCTCGTCGATCTCCCGGAGAGAGAGCGCCGGGCCAAGCTGGCCGGGCTCAATCTGGTCGAGCTCGAGGGTAATATCGGTATTCTCTGCAACGGTGCCGGACTGACCATGGCCACCATGGATATGGTCAAAAAGTTCGGGGGCAGACCCGGCAACTTCCTGGATGCCGGCGGTGGCTCCGACCAGGCCAAGACCCTGGAGGCGCTGGAGCTCGTCCATGACAACCCTGATTGCGATGTCATCCTCCTCAATATTCTCGGAGGCATCACAGCCTGCGACGAGGTTGCCGGAGCCCTTGTGGAGTTTATGAAGCGTCATCCCGAGCGCTCCATGGTGGTACGCCTGCGGGGCAACAACCAGGACATCGCCGAGAAAATGCTCGCCGCGTCCGGTCTCAAGCTTCATCCGGATCTGGACGAAGCAGTGCAAGAGGCTGTGAAGATAGCCGAAGCCAAGTCTAAAACGCCTGTATCCGCTTGATCATAGGAGATCCTCAGAAGTGATTCTTATCGACAAAAACACCAAAATCGTTGTTCAGGGAGCCACCGGAAAAATGGGCTCCACTCATACAAAGCGGATGCTCGACTACGGCTCCAAGATCGTCGCCGGTGTCACCCCGGGCAAGGGCGGCACCAAAATCCACGGTCTGCCGGTATTCGACTCGGTAAAGGAAGCCGTGGATGAGACCGGTGCTACCTGCTCGGTGATCTTCGTGCCGCCGTACTTTTCTCTGGATGCCGGCTATGAAGCTCTCGACGCCGGCATCGAGCTGATTGTCCTGATTACCGAAGGGGTTCCGCCCCTGGATACCGCCAAGCTGGTGGCTGCCGTCAAGGCGAAGGGCGCCCGACTTGTCGGTCCCAACTGCCCCGGCGTGATCACCCCCGGGGAGAGCCTGGTTGGCATCCTGCCCGGCAATATCTTCAAGCCCGGCCCGGTCGGCATGATCAGCCGCAGCGGTACTCTCACCTATGAGATCGCCCTGGCGCTCTCGGAAGCCGGACACGGCCAGTCCACCTGCGTGGGCGTCGGCGGCGACCCGGTGAAAGGTATGGGCTATCAGGAGCTTCTCACTCTTTTCGAGAACGATAAGAGCACCGAGGTCATAGTTCTCATCGGCGAGATCGGCGGAACCGCCGAAGAAGAAGCCGCTGAGTTCGTGAAGAAGAACGTCACCAAGCCTGTGGTTGGTTTCATCGCCGGTATCACTGCTCCTCCCGGTAAGCGGATGGGCCATGCCGGTGCCATCATTTCCGGTGGCAAAGGAACCGCCGACTCGAAGATTGCCGCTTTCAAGGAAAACGGCATGAGAGTCGCCCTGACACCCTCGGAAGTGGCTCAAATGGTGGCCGAGGCCAGAGGTCAGGTCGCCAAAGCCTGAAACCAATTAGAGTCTTGAGACTGGCCAGTGATGACCTTCAAAGAGAAGCTCCACAAGCAACTGCATCAGCCTGCCTGGGATAGCGAAGGTCTCTCTCCCGTCAATAAGCTCGTTCTCTTCTTGATTTGCTTCTCGGTCCTGGTGGTGATCATCGAGACCGAGAAGCCTCTCTACTGGAAGTACAAAGAGATCTTTGTCGGTCTCGATTTCACAATCGGCGTTCTTTTCGCCGTGGAATACCTGGCCAGGGTCTGGTCCATCGGTGAGAAGAGACGCTATCGAGGGCTCCTCGGACGCCTGCGTTATATGCTGACTCCGGCGGCTCTGGTGGACCTCCTGGTAATCATTCCTTTCTTCATCACCGCCAGCTCGAATATCTTCGTCGCTCGATTGTTGCGGCTGTTCAGGCTTTTCGCCATCGCCAAATTCGGTCGCTATTCGGAGGCCAGCCGGCTCATCTGGCGGGCCGTCTGGAGCCGGCGCCACGAGCTCTTGATGAGCTTCGTTTTCACCGGAGTGATCCTTCTGGTGAGCTCCACCATCATGTGGGCGGTGGAGGGGGATGAAGAATTCGACAGTATTCCCAGGGCGCTCTGGTGGGGCGTGATCACCCTCACCACGGTGGGATACGGAGATGTCTATCCGCAGACGGTGGCGGGCAAGATCTGCAGCGGCGTCACCGCCCTTGCCGGTATCGGTCTGATCGCCATGCCTGCCGGGATTCTGGCGGCAGCTTTCAGCGAGGCTTTCCAGAAGCACAAGCAATCGGTTACCCAGAAGCGCCAGGCGATCAAGAGAAAGGGCCAGGATACCGGCCAGCATTCTGAATTATGAGTCTGTTCTATTCAATATTGGTCCGGGAATAATATTGGTCTGGGAGCGAGTTTAGGATAGACTGAACTTATGGATCCGGAAACCCAATCGCTTACTAATCGCAAAAGACCCTACAGGGCCCTGGTTCTTCCCGGTGGCGGCGGCCGCGGCGCCTATCAGGTCGGCGTCGCCAAGGCGCTGGCCGAGAAAGGTCTGGAGTTCGACCTGGCATTCGGGACCAGTATCGGTGGCATCAATGCTGCTTTACTCGCCCAGGGCTCGATCAAGAGACTGGAAGAGCTCTGGTGCAATATTCGTGGGCGAGATGTCTTCTCCCTGCCTTCGGCGCCTCAGATAGGCCGGCTGGTGCTCGGTCACAAGCTCGGTCTCCTGGACAATCGCCCCCTGGAGGATCTCCTTCGCAGGGAGATCGACCTGCAGAGACTCAAGTCCAGCAGTATGAAAGTAGGCTGGTGTACCACCGATCTCTGCAGCCTCGAGACCAGGCTGATCACCATCGACGACATTGTCTCCACCTCCGAGCTCATCGATGTCCTGATGGCCACCTCGGCAATTCCCATGGCTTTCCCGCCCAGACATATCCAGGGGAAAGGTCTATGGGTGGACGGCGGTCTGGTGCGCAACACACCTATGGAAACAGCCATTCATATGGGCGCCGATGAGGTTTTCATGGTCCTTCTCCATCCTGAGAAGATCAATGTCTGTCCCGTGAATATGTTCGAGGTCCTGGTCCGCTGTCTCGATATAGTTCTGGATGCCTCGGCCCGCAAGGAGATCCAGTCGGCGGAGCTCTTCAACCGTTTGCTGGCCGCCGGCTCGGAAGAGTCCCGGGGTCGCAAGAATGTCACTATCAGGGTGTTCCAGCCCCGTCGTCCGGTGAACACCACCCTGCTCGAGATCCAGCCCGAGCGGTCCCGGAGGCTCATTGTCCAGGGCTACGAAGAAGCCCTCGAGTTGCTCGAGAGCTTCGATGATCGCGAGGATACAGCCGTTACCGCTACAGCTTCCTAGTACTGGAAGCCGCTTTTGCGGAGGTGGACCATGGGCTCGTCATCGCCGTTGAGAACCGCGCCGTCCACGACTTCGCCGAGCACCAGGACATGATCGCCGGCTTCGGCGAAACCGGTTATTTTGAGGCTCATATAAGCAACGGCTTTCGCGAAGAAGGGCGAGCCCTTGCTATCTTCTTCACAGTCCAGACCCTCGAACCGGTCCATGCCTTCCTGGAAGGGCTTGGCAAAGGCTTTGAAGATGTCCATATTGTTCTTGGACAGGACATTCACAGCCAGAAACGATCCTTCCTTGAGTCTGGGCATAATCTCCCGGCTGCGGTTGACAGCGATGCTCACCATGGGCGGCGCGAAAGCCGCCTGGGCGATCCAGGTGGCAAGCATTCCGTCTCTGCCTTCGGAGTCCTTGATGGTGACTATATGAACGCCGCTGGTCAGCCGGCCGATGGCGGGGCCGACCTTCTCTTTCAAGCTCTCGTCTACTTGTATGGTTGAACTCATGCCTTACCTCTATCGACTTTCGATAGATAATAGCAAGTTTCAAGCCTTGTCGGCGGTCACTTTCTTGGATGCTTCCACGGCTCCATTGCTGGTTTCCGGGCTGCCGGCGATTTTCGCCACGGGCTTGCGGCGCTTGGCCCGGTAGAACCAGAGCATGATTATCTTGGAGAGTCTGGCCGGATCGTGGTGCACACCGGAATCTCCGGTCACCAGGGGTCTCTTTATTGGAATCACTGCCAGCTTTCTGAGTCTGTCCTGGTCGATGGTCACCGGGCTTGCCGGATAGTCCGCCGGCACCGTCGGCGGCTGGTCGTTGACCAGGACGGCGTCCACCAGCTGGAATCCGGCATCCAGGGGGGTGCCGGAGTGAAGAAGAATCGCCTCCACATGGTCCGCCACCGAATAGTTGCTGGTCTCGCCTTTCTGAGTCATGACATTGCAGACATAGAGCTTTTTAGCCTTGGATTTCCTGATCGCTTCCGCTATGCCCGGTACGAGCAAGTTGGGAATGATCGATGTATAAAGGCTCCCGGGACCGAGAACGATGAGCTCGGCTTCCATAATCGCCTCGAGAGCCTGGGGTGTCGCTTGATTTTCCCCGGCCTGCAGGAGCAGACGTTTGATCTTGCCCCCGGCGCTGGTGATATTCGACTCGCCGGTAATTGTTCTGCCGTCCTCGAGCTCCGCCACCAGCTGGATTGCCGACAGGGTAGCGGGCAGGACCTGACCGCGGCTCTTGAGCACCCGGCTGGCCACCCTCACCGATTCGAGAAAATCACCTTCGGTAATTCTATAGAGAGCAGTCAGGAAAAGATTGCCGAAACTGTGTCCCTCCAGACCTTCGCCTTGCTCGAAACGATAACTGAAAAGCTCGGTGACCAGCTCTTCCTCGTCGGCAAGGGCGGTGATGCAGTTACGAATGTCGCCGGGGGGAATCACTCCCAGCTCGGTACGCAGTCGTCCGGAGCTGCCGCCGTCGTCGCCTACGGTGACTATGGCGGTGATATTGCTGGTGAAATACTTGAGACCCTTGAGCAGGGTCGAGAGACCGGTGCCACCACCGATGACGGCAACTCGCGGACCGCTCTGCAGGTGCCGGCGTCGGTAGAGTACGTCAGGGATCGAGTCGCGCTCATCCGGGAGGTAGGCGCCCAGAACCGAGAGGGTGACTTTGGCTACGGCCAGGCAGACCACCAGCCCGCCTGCGGTGAGCACGATCAATCCGCTGATTCTGTTAGGGAGCACATCGGCTGCATGCTCCATGATCTCTCTCAGGAACATGCCGGAAACGGTAAGAGGGTGATAACCGAGCAGAAGCAAGGCACCTATGACGATTACCGAGATGCCTATCAACAGAATCAGGATCCAGCGCTTCAGACCTGGAAGCATCAAGCCCCTTAATTTTCGCCTGAAGTCGGAGTTCATACCCGATCACCGATTTCTAGATTGCTTACCCTGGCGCTTTCCAGATCGCGGTGCTCGGTGACCACTCTGTATTCCGGGTGGTTCTTGCGGACCTGCTCGGCAAGGGCTTCTACCATAGCTGTGGAGCGGTGCACACCGCCGGTGCAACCGAGGGCGATCACGAATGAATCAGCCTTGACGCTGAGCATGGCGGGGAGGGTCGCCCCCAGGAGAGTCTCGAGATTGTCCAGGACATCTCTTGCCAGGTCCTGTTCGAGGACATATTCGGCCACCGGGGTATCGAGACCGGTGAGGGGGCGAAGGGACTCGACCCAGTAAGGGTTTTTCAAGAATCTTACATCCAGGACCAGATTCGCCAGAGGCGGAGGTCCGTTTTTGAAGCCGAAGGAGACAATATGCACCGTCAGGTCGCTCATCGATTTCCTCTCTCTTGAGCAGCTCTAGCCCAGCACCGTTTCTTTGCGATCTACTTTGAGGGAGACGCCTGATTCGGCGAGCTGGCGCTGTAGATCCTCTACGTCACCATCCATGAAGCCGTTCTTGGTCATCTCGAGATCCTTCTGGAGAGCCGAGGCCGCCTTGTCTATGAAGAGCTTGCCGTCCAGATGGTCCATTTCGTGCTGGATGGCGCGGCAGAGCAGATTGTCCTCGGCTTCGAGCTTGACCGTCTTGCCTGCCAGGTTCTGAAACTTGACAACGATGCGGCGTGCCCGTTTGACCTCGAAAAAAACATTGGGAAAGCTCAGGCAGCCCTCCTGACCGACCATCTCGCCGTCGCTCTCGACCAGGACCGGATTGATGAATACGATCGGACGGGGTGGCTCGTCCTCGGAGCCGGCATTGACGTCGATCACCATGAGGCGCTTCGAGACACCGACCTGGGGCGCCGCCAGACCAACCCCATCCTCTGCGTACATAGTGTCGAGCATGTCCTCGGCCAGTGTCCGGATGGACATATCGAAGGTCGTTACCTTCTTCGCTTTCTGCTTGAGGACTTTGTCCGGATAGTATCGCAGCTTGAGTTTAGCCATCTCGCTCTGGTCGCCTCCTGTCAGGACCGGTCTTTCGCCCGTGGTGAAAATCAGCAACAATCGGGCAGGGACAGGCTTCTTCGCCGATAATAGCATATCAGGCTTCACTTAGAAATCCTCGGAACATTGAGTGATAGGTTGTTCAGGTAGATTCGATTGGACATCGTTAACATAGTTGTGTATGAAACAGTCAGCCCTGCGCAATCTTCTTCCAACAACCGCAATCGTGCTGGCCGCTTACCTGCCGGTCGCTTTTCCGGTCTCGTCCGTCGCTGCCGACTGGGGTTATGACGGCGGCTCTGGTCCTGCCGAGGAGACCCCCGCCGATGATGCCGCCGGCAGTGTCAAAGAGCTCGATGCCACCGCCGGTACTCTGGGCGGACCCTCTATCGAGATCAAGCCCGTGACCAGGGCGGCTCCTGCGAAGCCGGTTGCTGACAGAGCCGTGGACGTCGACATCAAGGACCCCCGGCTGAAAAAGGCTGCCGAATGCTGGTTGCAGCTCTATGGTCTGGTCGCTCCCATAGCGAAGAACGGCAGACTCATCGAAGGGGACGACCTGTCTGCCAATCTCAGCCCCGAGCAAAAGAGCCGATTCCGGAGCTATCTTGCCGGCGGGCAGTCCAACAAGAACGAAGTCGTCGCCATTCTCGATTACTGGCCCCAGGTCAGGGACAGGATCAGAGATCTGGATCAGCGCGGCAATTTTCGGCTCCTTTTCAGAGCGCTGCTGCGCTTGAAGGCGCGCTCGAAGAGCACCAGCGAGGCGGAGAGACAGGTGATCAAGGACAGCCTCGGACCGGAAGTCGTCGCCGAGCCGGGGGACCCTCCCCTCACCGATGAGGCTGTCGCTGCTTATGCCGACATGACCTGTTTTCTCTATGAGAAGAAAAATCCCGGACGCACCGTCGACGCCGATGACAACCGTGAGCTTTTCTCAATGGTTTTGAAGGGCAAATTCAGAGACGCTCCCAGCGATCGCGATCGGGCGGCCATGGCCAATTTCCCCCTGAACTGGGCGAAATTTCGGATACTCTATACGGATGCTGATGAAGGCGATCGGGACTTGCTCCTTAGAAAGCTCGCCAACGCCAGCGGCACCAGAAACGCTACCGTGGCCAATCAATTGCTCGAAAAGGTTCTGGTCAGCTCACCCTGGAAAGAGGTGGTGCTCGGAGCGAAGAAATGAGAACACTTAGTACAAAAGGAGGGTCCCATTGAAAGCAGAGAAATTACTGGTGGCTGCGCTCTTGAGCGGGCTGATTTTCCTGGGTGGAGGCAGCATCGCTTGCGCCGACGATAGCGCTGAAGTTCCCGATGCTGCTGAGACCTCCGATTCTTCCGATTCATCGAGCAGTGTCGAGATCGACGACGACAAGAGAGCGGCTATCAATGAGCTGATTGAAGTAACCGAGCTCACCAAGCGGATCGAGTTCATCCGGCAGAGTTTCTGGCACAGTGCTCAGAGAGTCTTCCAGCAGGCGGCCTTCCAGTCCCTGCGAAAAGATCCGGCGATGAAGGATGCCGGTCGCGACGAGCTCATCGCCAAGGTCAATGCCAGGGCTGACGAGCTCACTAAGAAATATCAGGAGATGTTCACCAAGCGCATCGATCTGGACAGCCTGGTGAAAAAGGTAGCCACCGACGTTTATGCAAGACATTTCTCAGCCTCCGAGATCCGGGATATCATCACTTTCTATAAAACGCCTACCGGCAAGAAGGCCCGGGAGCTGATGCCCAAGATCGCCCGGGAGTCGATGATCGAGACCAAGGACCTGATGAAGCCCGAGCTCAATGCCATCGTCACCGAGATTCTTGCGGAATTGAAACCCGAGGCTGCGAAAGACGGGAGCGAAGAAGCCGAAAAGAAGCCCGAGCCGGCGGCGACAGAGTGAGCGAAGAGCAGCTATGAGTGAAGTGGCAGCCACGCCGCCGGGGCTGCTGGTGCGCAGGCTCGCTCCCGGCACCGATCTCCGGGAGGCTCTCCAGAGTTGGTGCCGCGAATCCGGTATCGATGCGGCGGTGCCGGTGAGCATGGTGGGGTCCTTGAAAGTGGCCTCGATCAGATTCGCCGGTAAAGACGAGCCCGCAAAACTCGAAGGTCCATTCGAGATCGTCGCCGCCACAGGCACCATGGGTAGCGCCGGTATACACGTCCACTTGATGGTGGCGGACAGCAAAGGCCGGGTCACCGGTGGTCATCTATCCGCCGGCTCGCTCATCAATACTACGGTGGAGGTGGCCGCTCTGGACTTCTCCCGGAGCTTCCGATTCGAGCGCAAACCCGATGCCCGGACGGGCTGCTACGAGCTCTTTCCGGTGGCGAAGTCCACAGAATGAAAATCAGAAGAGACGGTAGGAATCGACGAAATTGATAATCGCTTCCACGGCCCGGGGAATGAATCCGTAGACAACGCCGGCGGAAGTGAGTATCCAGAGGACGATACTTATCTGAATCGGCCTGTCCTTTAGAAGAACATCCTCGGGAGTCCCGGTGACAGTCCGGGTGGTGGAGAGGAGCAGGTAGCGGAAGATGCCGTAGAGAACGAATGGAACAGTGAGCATCATCCAGTTTCCCGAAGGCGCCTTCGAGCTGTACATGGCATAGCAGGTGACCAGGGATGGCACGATTACCATCTCCATGCGCGAGATCAATTCCATCGAATAACGATCGAAGACGGCTCGATGCTCTCCGGCCTTGTCTTTGAGCACCTTCATCTCCTGCCGCCTCTTCTCGACGGCCAGAAACAGCGCACCGAGAGTAGTGCAGAGCAAGAACCAGCTCGAGAGCTCGACCTGAGCCGCGGCGCCACCGGCCACCGCTCTCAGGACGAATCCTGTAGCGATGCTGAAAACATCCAGTATCGGTACCTTTTTCAGAGTCGAATTGTAAAGAACCTGGAGAAGAAGATAGAGAATCAGGGTGAGTGCCACGGATGGTCGAACCAGAAAGCCGCCCACAAGTCCCAGGATCAAAGCGGCCGCACCGACTATGGTGGCAGTTCCGGGAGAGACCTTGCCGGATGCGATTGGTCTCAGTCGTTTGGCCGGGTGT
>JAGQHH010000578.1 GCA_020431945.1 Cyanobacteria bacterium HKST-UBA02
ATCAGAATCAGAATCAGAATCAAAAGCAGCAACTACCCCGACAGAATCAGAGACAACACCAGCACCAGCTCCGGCACCAGCTCCGGCACCAGCTCCGGCACCGGTCCCGGCTCCGGCTCCTGTCTATAGCCCGGTCTATCAAAATCAAGTCTACTCGGAGCCCCAGTATTACAACACCACAGTGAGCGGCTATCCGGTAACCGGACCGACTCCGGAAGGCCCTACCGCCGGCACCGAATTCGTCTATTCCAATCCGCCCATGGATCCCCCATCCACCTACGGGCGTAAGATCGGACCAGCACCATGACTGGTGAGCGTATTCCTCAACCGACCACTCTCAGGCTCGAGACTCCGAACTCCTTGGTCACCTGGATCTGAGTAGGGAACATCTCCCGCACATCGGCGATATGAGTGATCACTATGATCTTGGAGAAATCCGACTGGATGCTCTTGATCGCTCTCACCAGCCGATCCCGGCTGGCAGCATCTTGCGAGCCGAAACCCTCGTCGATGATCAGGGTCTCGAGACGGGCGCCGGCACGGCGCGCCAGAAGCCGGGAAAGAGCGATGCGGATGGCGAAGTTCACTTTGAATGCCTCGCCGCCGCTGTATAAATCGTAGGCCCTGGTGCCCACCTCGTCTCCGATGAGAATGTCCAGAGTCTCCGAAATAGTCCCGGCCTTGGTCTTGTGCTGAGTGACCAGAGCGACATGCATCTTGTTGTCCGAAAGACGAGCGAGAATTCGATTGGCTTCGCTCTCGATCTCGGGTACTGCGTTCTCGATGATGGCAGCCTGGATTCCTTTTTTTCCGAAAGCCTCGGCAAGCAATAGATAATCGTCCCGGCTCGAGGTCACCTCTTCCATGGTCTTCTCTTTTTCCCGGAGCTCCTCCAGCTCCCGGTGGAGCTTCTCATGATTGTTCTCGAGCACCGCCACCGAGCGTGAGAGCTCGTCGCGATCGGAAGAGAGCTTGCGGCACTCCTGCTCGAGTGCGGCAAGGCTCTCCTTCATGGTCGGCAATTCCCGGGAGGCTTCTTCCAGACGGCCCAGCTCCGCCACCAGCTCGACTATGCGCTCTTTCTTGTCCCCAAGGGTCTGCTGGCACTGGACACGAGCTTTCTCCAGCTCAGGCTTTTCAGCCAGGGCCCGGTTCAGCTCCCGGAGCTTCTCGGCAAAAGGAAGCAGAGCCGAGAGCTCTTCTTTGAGAGCCAGATGAGCCTGCCGATCATAGGCCAGGGCGTCTATCTCGTTCTGGCAGGCAAGGAGCTGGCTGCGCAGATCGGCGCCATAGAGCTCGCTGGCGAGCTGATCGCGCATCTTCTCCACCGTCTGCCTGAGCTCCGGAAGGGAAGCATCGATCTGCTCGAGCTCTTTTCGATCCCGCTGGTACTGCTGGTATTTGCCTTCCAGATGCCGCTTCATGCGGAGCTGGGATTGAATGCTTGCCACCACTGCCGGATCGAAGTCGAGCTTGAAGATCTCGGCCTTGATACTGACCAGGCTCTCTCTTTCGACCTGGGCGTAAGCCTCCGCCGAAAGCCTGCTCTTGAGCGCCTCGAGCTCCAGGCCGAGAGCGCGCCTGCTGGTGGCAGCCCGCTCGATGGCCTCGAATCGCTCGTTGAACTGACCGATGCGTTTGTCCAGCTCCTTGCGCTCCGCCAGGCGTCCTTTGAGAAAACGATAACGGCGCCTGAGCTCTTCTCTCTCTTTCTCGATATCGGCTCTTTCCTGATTGAGGCGCAGGATCTCGGCCCGAATGCTCTCTTCTTCGCTCTCATAGCGCGCAATCACAGCAGCGCGATCGACTATGGGAGCCGAGCAGAGAGGACAGATGCTGGTATGATCGTGCTCCTTCAACTCCCGGACTTTCTCGCGGTTCTCGTCTATGCGGCGCTCCTGCTCGAGGACTTTCTGCTCCACCACTTTGATCTCGGATGAGGCCAGCATGCCTTTCTGCTCGACAAGCTCGAACTCGGATTCGAGCTTGTCCATCTCCTCGGCGGCTTCTTTCAGGGCGCTCTGGTGCTCGGCAAGCGACTCTTCGCCCTTGAGGATCTCATCGAGCTCGGCCAGGCTGCTCCCGAGTTGTGCTTCCTGGGCTTCGAGCTTGATCCTCGCTTCGACGATCGCGGACTCGAGATCCTTGGCACGATTACTGAGACGGACGAAGTTGTCCTGCCGGTTCGAGAGAGCCGATTCGGTCTCAATCAGCTCTTTGTACTCCTTGAAAGCGGCTTCGAGCTTGTCACCACCGGCGGTGTCGATCAGGAGAGCGTCTTTTTTCTTCTCCTGCTCGCCGAGCTTGCGCTCGGCATGCTCGAGCTCCACCTCCAGCCGGCTCCTTATATTCGCCAGCTCCGAGCGGAAAGCCCGGCGCCTCTCGTCCAGCTCGCCTTCTTCCCGGGCCTTTTTATCCAGCTCTTCGATCTCGTCTTTCAAAAATGCGAAGCGCGCGGCCTGGCTCTCGATCTCCTCGGAGCTCTCGATGAGAGCCTGGAGCTTCTCGATTCTCGAATCGAGATCGGCGCTCTGCTCTCCAAGCCCGGTCACATCGGTACGGAGATCCCTGACCTGGGTCTCGATCCTCTCTTTCAGGTCGGCTCCGGCAGAGAGCTCCGCCACCCGATCGCGGAGAGCGCCGAGCTCGCCTTCCCGGCTTTCCCGCTCCCCGTCCACCCGGGAGAGCTCCTGACGCTCCACCGATAGAGATGCCAGGGTCTCGTCCCGGAGGCTTTCCACCTCGGGAATGCCTTTCAACCCCTCGGCAAGCACCTCCATGCGCATCTTCGACTCCCGGGCCCGGAGCTTGCAGCTCTCCTGGATCTGGTCGAAATAAGCCAGACCGAGGATCTCCGAAAGCACCTGTTTGCGCTCTCCGGGAGGCCGCATGGTGAACTCGTCGGCCTTGCCCTGCTTGAGATAGGCACTGTTGATAAAAGTATCGTAGTCCATGCGCAGGAGGCTCGAGATCACCTGCTGGGTCTCCCTCATGGTGGCGGCGGTGAGGCTCCGCCAGTGACCGAGGGCTGCATCGGAGCCGTCCGGGGCATCGAGTCCGGGCTCATCGGCCACGGCGACACCGGCACGGACATTGCGAGCCCCCACGGCAGGTCGGGCACTGGCCACCACCTCGGTGAGTACCTGGAGTTCCAGACCGCCCTTGGTAGTGGCTTTCCCCCCCTTGCGCGAGGCTCTTTTCTGCCTGGTGCGCCGGATTCTATAAGTGCGGCTCTCGTATTCGAAAATCAGATCCACCCACATCTCGCCCTCGCCTATCCTGATCAGGTCGTCGGAGCCGGACCTGGCTCTCTCCCAGATCGCCCAGGTTATGGCATCGAGGAGCGCCGACTTTCCCGAGCCGTTCGGTCCCGACAGGCAGGCCACCGACACCGACCTGAGATCGAGGCTCATATCGGCATAACTCATGAAATTGTGGAGAGATACGGAGGAAATAATCACAGGCGCTTGATTGCGATACTTTAAAGTAACATGGTTATGAAAGTAACATGATAATGGTTCCTTGCAAGACGAATCGAGGCTTGATGTCTGAATTCTCAGAAATTGCAGATCAGCAGAAAGAGGATGAATCAGACAAGGCCGCCGGATTCGGGAAGGGGCTTTCGATGCCGGCGCTGCTCACGGGATTCTTCCTCTCGGGCTTTGCCGCCCTTGTCTACGAGATCGCCTGGCAGAGGATTCTCGTGCGCATCACCGGCGCGACTCTGCCAGCCACCACACTCATTCTGGGCATTTTTCTGGTCGGTCTCATGGCAGGCGGTCTGCTAGCCGGATTCGCCCTCAAGAATTCGAGTCCGCAGCGCTCTCTCAAACTCCTGATCTTTGCAGAGCTCTTGGTAGCCGCTCTGGCCATGGCTTCCACCGTCCTCACCAACAGCCGCTTTCTCGAATATGTCACCGGTGGTCTGCCAGTCTGGCTATCTCTGGCGCTCCTGCTCCTGCCTCCGATGATCCTCATGGGAGCGACTCTTCCCCTGATCTCAGGAGTTCTAGTTTCTGGCTCAGGATCGGGCTCCAGATTGACCTGGCTCTATGCCGGCAATACTGCCGGTGCCTTCACCGGAGCCCTCCTGGCCGGCTTTGTGATGCTCCCTTATCTGGGATTATCGAGGACAGTTCTCGTCACCGGCACCCTCAATATCGTCGCTGCCTGCCTTTTTCAGTATGCTTCCAGAGGCAGGCAAGACAGGGCTGAAACAAACAGGCAAAGCACGGACTTTCTTTCTTCGCTAAAAAAACTGGGGGCTCCCCTCGCCATAGCAGCCTTCTCATCCGGCTTGATCTTCTTTTTCATGGAAGTGATCTGGACTCGCTTCCTGGTGAATATTCTCGGCTCATCGACCTATGCCTTCGCCGGGGTCACGGCAATCTGCATCCTCGCTCTTGCGGCGGGCACGGTAGCGGCGCAGACTTTTCTCCGCCGTGTCGGACTTCTCGAAATTCTCGGTCTCAGCTCGATCCTGCTCGCCACGAGCCTCTATGCTATGAACAGCGCGCCGGGCATCTATCTATCACTGCCGGCGGAGACATTTCTTCAGCGCCTGCTGGCGAATCTCGTCGCGACATCACTGGTGGTGCTGGCTCCGGCGATTGCCCTGGGCTCGATATTTCCTTTCTGTCTTCGCGAAGGCAACGACGAGACAGGCAGCGCCAGAAGCTCTACAGCGGCTCTACTCTTCCTCAATCTCTGCGGCTGCCTGGCCGGGGTTCTACTGGCCCGGGCGATTTTCGAGGTCTCGGCCCGGGGGGTTATCGTAAGCGCCACCGAGACGGGCACCATGATCATGGCCGCCCTTCCTGTACTCGTCGGTCTCGCACTGTTCGGGCGGAGGCGGCTCGGTCTCGTGCTCGTTCTAATAACCGGGATCATTCTTTTCGCTCGCCCACCCCTGGATCTGAAGATGCAGGGCGCCGGTCTGGCCAGTATCGATCGCAGCGAGAATGCCGGGCTCCCCACTGAGCAGATTCTGAAAGCGCTTTCCGGCGAGAACAGCGAGATCGTCTTTTACAGGGAAGGTCCAGCCAGCACCATCAGCGTCAAGCGAGCGAAAAACGCCAACCTCACCCTGCTCATTCGCAACGGCAAGGTCGAAGCCCAGATCCCCACCGATATGACACGCCCGGCACCGGGCAGCGACCTGGCCACCCATACGCTTCTCGGCTTCCTGCCTTATCTCTACACGAAGACACAGGGCAGCAACGCGCTCCTCATAGGCTACGGCAGCGGCACCACTTGCAATACCATGTCTCGGCTTCCCGGACTGGCCTCCCTCACCGCCGTCGATATCGACCCGGGAGTCTTCGAGACCGACTCATTCTTCCATAGCACCGACTCCAGCTCGAGCAATCAGGACGTGAAGCCGAAAAAGGTGGTGGCGGATGCCAGACAGCACCTCCTCTCGAGCAAGAAGAAATACGACATAATCGTCAGCCAGCCCTCCGAGCCCTGGGTAGCAGGTGCCGGTGATTTATTCAGCAAAGAATATTTCGAGCTTCTCCAATCGCGCCTGGCGGATCAGGGGGTGATCTGCCAGTGGCTTCAGCTTTACGGTCTCGACCGAGAGAGCCTGACAGTGCTTCTCGCCACTTTCCATTCGGCGTTTCCCGGCGCCTGCATCTATCGACCGGTGAATGCCGGGGAGATCATTCTGGTGGCGGTCAAAGGAATCGAAAAAGGCAATATCGCCAATCTGCCGTCCCGAGATCTGGGAGCAGAACTCTACCGAATCGGTCTCCAGGACACCGACGATTTCTTGAGCTCCCGGGTCGTGCTTGCCGGAGAGCTCGGCTCTCTGGCAAGAAACAGCACCATGCTCAACACCGACAATAATCTCTACTGCGAGTACTCCCTGGGGAGTCGCGAGCATTCATCCTTGATGATCGATCCGATGGACAGCCTGCCCATCGAAAAACTCGACCGCAGCCCCGGGCGCGGATCCCTGGCCCTTGCTCAGGCCTGGCGCCTGCGACAGGAAGGCAAGTGGCAGTCGGATATCTCTCTATGCGAGGCGATGCCGGGGATGAAACCGCAAGCCAGGCAAGAGCC
>JAGQHH010000579.1 GCA_020431945.1 Cyanobacteria bacterium HKST-UBA02
AGAGTTTCTCGAGATTTTCTATCTGTCCGGGAGACCCGAGAGAGAGTTCTCGGGAATTTCTCTCACTCTTGTGTGAACGCGCGTTCTTCCGGCGTCTGTGCTCGAAACCATTGTCTGGTGGCGAGTTGCTGCTCCGGTCCCGGGGACTTTGAAATCTTTTAGCTTGGAAGTGGTCAGAAGAGGCAGGTTGCATAATAGAATCTCTTTGCATGACAACCCTCCGAGGTGGCATAGTTGGGCTGCTCGAACAAGATAATCGTTTGTACCAGAGGTAAGAGCTGTAAGAAGAAAGACAGCCCCAAGGTCTTTAAACGCCTGAAAAAGCTTATCGAGGAGAGCGAGCTGGAGAACGTTTTCAAAGTCTCTAGTTCGGATTGCTTCGGGCTCTGCAAGCACGGGCCGGTTGTTCGACTCAAGCCGGACGGTTTGAGCTATGGTGGAGTTAATAAGGACGACTGCGGGGAGATTCTTTCGAGGCATGCGAAGCGAAGAAAGCCCATCAAGCGATTGCTGCTCAAAAAAGCAAGATGACGAGGCCGAGCAGAGGATTGATGCCTCTTTGATGTTCGGTGCTTTTGTAACCTGGCTGGTGCTGCAGATTATGGTCCTTCCTCTTTTCGGTGGCGGAGGATGCATGTCAAGGCTGTGCAAAACCCGTAGTCACGCTGCTAAACTGGAGACTGGTTCAAATCGGTCTTTAGAGACCGGCGCTGGCACGATGGGAGTCATGAATGGCGGGCGGTGACAAGTCAAACGGTAAGCCCGATTCGGCTGGAATTTCTTACGACCAGGTGCGTCAGGACTTGCTCAAACGCAAGCCCCTCCTGGCCGGCCATATGGCGGGCGACCCTGATGTCCTGGAGCGTGTGCGTGAGTATGAGCGTCAGGCTACACATGTTGCTCAACAACTCGGTCTGGTGGCAGCCAAGGGAGAAGACATCGAGAAGCTTGCCCTGCTCGATCCGCTTACCGAACTCTACAATCATCGGGTTTTCGTCAAAGAGTTGCAGGCCGAGATCGTCCGTGCCAAGCGTTACGGACACAAGCTATCTATATGCATTTTGACGGTGGACAACTTCGACAATATCATCGAAACTTTCGGGCCTTTGACCCAGGATGCGGTACTGAAAGTAGTATCGAATGTCATTCGTTCGTCGGTCCGCGAGCAAGATCTCTCGGCTCGTTATGCGCCTTATCAGTTCGGTATCATTCTTCCTCAGACCAGCACCTCGGTGGCAGCCCTGGTGGGTGAGCGAATTCGGCTCAAGATTGCCAGCCAGGTGTTCAACCATAACGATCAGAACTTCTCGATTACGGCAAGCGGTGGAATTGGAACCTATCCCATGCACGGCGAGCTTTACGACGAGCTTATCGCCCACGCTATCGAAGCGATGGAAAGCGGCATGGAGCGCGGCGGAGACCGCATCTTCACCTTCTAGTCACAGGTGCCTGGATTGCTTCGGTTCTTCGCTGGATAAAACACGAAAGCATATAGTAGAAGTTGCGGGAAAGAGAAGATCGGAAGAAGAGCCCTGGCGAAGGGAAGAGAATCGCTGGTGCGATCCCCTTCCCTGAGCGCCAGGACGCTGCCCCGGGGCTTAGCCGCTATGGGCTCAGTTGCTTCCGAGGCTTCCCAGGAAGAGCAGGGCCAGTCCCCATTCCGGGTTGAGCATCAGACCGATGGCGAGAACCACCGAAATCACCAGGACGAAGCTGTAGAAGATGACCATCTTGGTGAACTGCCAGAGCGAGAGGTGGGCGATGACAGTGCCATTCTTCACCTCCACGTCCTTGAGGAAGACCCGGACGACATTGCCCTTGAAGTCGTCCGGCAGGGTGTAGACCGGGACGCGAGAGAGAACCGTTTCTGCCGACTTCTGGGCGAGCGACTGGGCCATCTCCTCGGCTTTCGCCATGATTTCGGACTTGTTGTCGTTGATCTTCTTCGAGTCGACCCATTTGTCGATGAAGGAGCCGACCTTGTCGCCGACGCTGCCACCATCGGCTTGCAAGTTGGTAATCTGCAGCGTGTCGGGGACGAAGTAGAAGGAGCCTTCGTGACCGTTATACGTGAGGGTGCCGGTGGTGGCGCCGCTCATCGAATAGCTGGTCCCGAGCTTGGTCGCCCTTGCATCCATGGAGATGCCGATCTTGTCGTTGCTCAGGTCGAGCCGGACGTTGTCGACGGTGACACCGCTTTTGGTGGTATGAGGCATCCGGGCGTCGATTTTCGCCTGGAGCTCAGCCTGGGTCATCGTTACCTCGTGGATGCCGAAAAAGGTCCACGAAAAGCCAATCGCAGAGATCAGGAGAGCGACGATAATCGCTCCCCAGGCAAGCTTTCGCTTTGTCATGCTTGATCCTCGGGTTGGTTGTTCGAATCCGGAACTCTGGACGGCCGTGACGCACCGGGCAGATTGCTCTGTCAGGTCCGATCAGATTGAGTATTGCCAGGGCTTGGTCTTAGAGGATCCGGAGAAAGAGTCAGAAGAACATGATGACGATAAGAGTCTATGGCGGCATAAAACAATAATTGTCAAGAAATAGAAATAAGCGGGGGCAATGTCCGGTTTGTCCAATTGCGCTAGGTTCTCGATCTGAGCCGGGCTTAATGATCTGCCGGGGTCTCCCTTGCCCGCACGAAAAGGACCGAGCCGGCGTCTCGACAGGCTTCCTTCCAGTTGCTGTCCTTACTAAGGGGGGCGACCAGGCGAGCATCTCTGGGGATAAGGATCCAGTCGATAGATAGCCTGTCCAGAAGGTCCTGCCAGCCGGGCTCTACCTGAACGATCCTGCCGTACTGCGTGTAGAACTCTTCTCCGTAGAAGTCGGCTCGATCGTCTATGAAAACACGCTGGCCCAGTTTGTACCTGATCAGTCCGCCCCAGTTGTCGTAGTTGAAACCATGGTCGAATGGGAGCCTGTGCTCCTGGATATAGGTGAGAGTGGCGGTGGGCACTTTTTCATCGTTGAATCCCGAGGCGAGCACTTTGCTGCCGAAGAGGCTCCCGCCGGCCAGAGCCGCCGCTGTTACGAAAACCAGGAAGAGCCAGGAAAGAATCCGCATTTTGCAAAGGCGTTCCTGAACGTCGAAATCAGCCAGGGCGCGTCCGTACTTGGCCAGCAGTGGACCGAGTCCGCCCAGGGCTTCATGAACCGGTCTCAGCCTCTCTTTCAACACCGTGTCGCTGAACAGCAAGCCGATGGCAGGCACGACAATCAGGGCGAATAAAGGGATATTGCGTACTGCCGAAAGGGAGAGATGGATGAACATGAGGAGCAGCACGAGATACGGTCCGGAAAGACGTTTCTTGCTTATGGCAAGTCCGGTGACCAGTAGTGCCAGAAGGGCTTCCAGACAGATGGCATGGATGTCCCCGTGGAAGATCGGTGACTTGAATTCGTCGGTTTCGGCCAGAACGCTGCTGCCTTTGAGATAGTGAGCGATATAGTGATAGAGATTGAGAAAGTAAGGATTGAAGAGCGTGGCGGCGCCGATCCCGACGAGAGTGACAGCGAGCCAGCGGCAGCGGCTCTTGAGAGATTCGGCGGCGGCTCCGGCCCGGTCTTTGATGAGCACCAGGATACTGACTCCCAGGTAGGCGCCGGTGAGTACTGGACCGAGAATAAAGGCGGGGTGGCAATTTACCCAGAGCACCATGAATGGTGCAAGAGTGGCGACCAGTCTCTTGCCGGAAAGCTCGCCTCGGTAGAACTTCTCCAGGTGGGATACATAGAGGTAGACCGCCAGAAATGTAATCACATGCGGGCGGGCGAGCCAGTGGACGGCGGAGGCGAAGATACCGATTATCGCTGTCAGGGTGGCTATGCCGAGACCGGCGCCGTTTTCCCGGCAGAGGTCATAGGTCTTTACCAGGACAAAGGCTATGAGGGCGCTGATGGCTACGGCCAGGAGATTGAATCCGCCAAGGAGAGTAAGGATATAGGCAAGCAAATCGAATAGCCATTCATAGGCGACCCAGGCCCGATCCGGGAAGGTGTATGAGAAAAGGTCGGTATAAGGAATCTGATGGGTCTGGAAGATGTGCTGTCCGGCAACCAGGTGCCAGCCTATGGATGCGTCCTGGAAAAGGAAATCGGGTCGGGCAAACAGTAGTATGGACATGACCCCGATGAAGAGGAGGTCGCCTACATCAGGCATGGGCAGAGGCCTGGTTATATCGCTGTCCTGATCTCCCTCGGTCAATCGTTTGCACCCTGTCTAATCGACGTTGATCGCTGGCTGATCGGCCGGCCCCCAGCCGCCTCCGCCGGGTGTCTCGATGACGAAGACATCTCCCGGCTCCACCTCTGTTGAGTCCGTTCCCGAAAGCTCGTCCACTCTACCGCAGTGACGAATAACATAATTGCGCCCGGAAAGCGCATCCTTGCCGCCAGCCATGCCGAAGGGCGCCTTGACTCGCCTGCCGGAGAGGATCGATGCTTTCATCTTCTGAGCGAACTCGATCCGGCGTATGGCTCCGTCCCCGCCCCGGAAGCGCCCGGCACCGCCGCTGCCGCGCCTGATCGAGAATTCGCGCAGAATCAGTGGATATCGCCATTCGAGAACTTCGGGGTCGGTCAGTCTGGAATTGGTCATATGGGTGTGAATCGCATCGGTTCCTTCATGATCGGGACCGGCACCTGAGCCCCCGCAAATCGTCTCGTAATACTGGTATTCGTCGTTGCCGAGAGTGAAATTGTTCATCGTGCCCTGGCTGGCGGCCATTACTCCCAGGGCTCCGTAGAGCGCATCCACGACAGCCTGGGAAGTCTCGACATTGCCAGCGACCACGGCGCCTGGATAATCCGGATTGAGCATGCTCCCGACCGGAATCCTCAGGGTGATGGGTTCCAGGCAGCCATCGTTGAGCGGGATATTGTCCTCTACCAGGGTGCGGAAAACATAGAGCACTGCTGCCCTGGTGATGGAAGAAGGGGCGTTGAAGTTATTCTGGAGCTGGGGTGAAGTGCCGGCGAAATCGATGATTGCTGAACGAGCTTCCCGGTCGACTTCGATCGACACCGCGATTTTGCCGCCGTTATCGAGATCCACCTCGAAAGAACCATCTTTCAAATGGCTTATCGCTTCTCGAACACAATCTTCGGCGTTCTGCCTCACGAAGCTCATATAGGACAAAATCCTTGCGAGCCCGTACTCGGACAGGAGTCGCTCGAGCCCGTTCAGACCGCGATTATTGGCGGCTACCTGGGCTTTCAAATCGGCGATGTTCTGCTCGATATTGCGTGCCGGATATTCGCCTGAAGTGAGTACAGCCTTGATCTCTGCTTCTCGAAAACTGCCGTCCCGCACCAGGAGCATCGGATCGATCAGGGCTCCTTCCTCGTCGATAGAGACGCTGCCGGGAGGCATGGAACCGGGGGTGATACCGCCGATGTCGGCGTGGTGCCCGCGGGATGCCGTAAAGAATGCGGGGCTGGAGCCACCGAAGAAAGCAGGGGTGATCACGGTTATGTCGGGTAGATGAGTCCCGCCCCGGTAGGGATTGTTGAGGACATAGACGTCCCCCTGGCGCATGCAGTGGCCAAAGGAATCGATCACCGAGCGCACGCTCTCACCCATGGAGCCGAGATGAACCGGCATATGCGGCGCGTTCGAGATCAGCCGGCCGAGGCTGTCGAAGAGGGCGCAGGAAAAATCCAGACGTTCCTTGATGTTTACAGAGTGACTGGTTTGTTTGAGGGTGACACCCATTTCCTCGGCTATTGCCATGAATTTGTTATTGAATAGCTCGAGCATGATCGGGTCGGCAACATCCGGACATTCATTCTGCATCGGGGAGGCGGCCGTCATCCGGGATCCCTCGACGAGAAGGCTGAGATCCCCGGTGAGGCTGGCGGTCCACCCGCTTTCGATGATATTGGTGCCGGTGTCATCGAGAATGATTGCCGGGCCGTCGATTCTGTCCGAGGGTTTCAGATGCCGGCGCTGGATGAGCCGGGCGTCCTGCCAGGTGCCTCGACTGTATATCGGAACTGTGAGCTCGTTGCCATCCAGGGAAGTTTCGAGTTCGGAAGCATCCATTGTTTTTTCGAGGCACCCTGTTCGAAGGCTCCGGGTCTGACCGCGAGGAGCCGCGCTGGCAGTGAGTCGCAGGGACTCGACAATGATCTCTTTTTCGGGAGAGTGGAAGCCGTAGCGGCGCAAATGCAGGGCATGAAATTCTCCGGCAAGCTCAGAATACTGGGTGCCGTCCGGGCTCTCCTCGAAAGCCAGGGTGAGGGTGGTGTCAGAACCGCGATAGCGCAGATTTATCTGGCGCAAGACAGTGATTTGCTCGCGAGTAGCGTTTTGCTCCTCGAGAGAACCTGCGGCTTCCTCCTCCATCTCGGAGTAGCTCTCTCTCAGGTCCAGGCTCTGCCCCGGGCCGCATTCGAGCAGGCTTTTCTGGACAGGTCTGGTGAGAACGGTTTTCACATCGGACAGCCCGATTCCCACTGCGGAAAGGACGCCGGCAAGAGGATTGAGGAGCACTTTTTTGATCCCGAGCTTTTCGGCCACGAGGATAGCGTGCTGGCCGCCGGCGCCGCCAAATGAGCAGAGGACGTAGTCTCTCAGGTCATGACCTCGCTCGATGGTGATTTTCTTGATTGCTGCTGCCATGGCTTCCACGGCGATCTCGAGAAACCCCCAGGCGATTTCGGCGCTGCTTTCGAAATCCTTCACCACTTGCAGTTCTTTTTTAAGGGCGAGAAAGTGATGGTGGACGATGGCTTCGTCAACAGGCTCTTGCGCTGATTTGCCGAAGACTTTCGGGAAATAGTCTGCCTGAATTCTGCCCAGCTCGAGATTGCAGTCGGTGATGGTCAGGGGACCGTCCTTCCGGTAGCAGGCCGGGCCCGGATTGGCGCCTGCAGAGTCCGGACCGACCCGAAAGCGGTGACCGTCGAAGCGGACGATGGAGCCACCTCCGGCAGCGATAGTATGGATGGCCAGCATCGGGGTGCGCACCCTGGTGCCGGCAACGAGATTCTCTTCGTTGGTCTCGAATTCTCGATCATAGTGAAAAACGTCGGTGGAGGTACCACCCATGTCGAATCCGATCACTTTTTCGAAGCCATTGGCTCTTGAAGTTTCCACCGCTCCCACGACGCCGCCTGCCGGACCGGAAAGAAGACTGTCTTTGCCAGAAAAATGAGCTCTGTCCACGAGACCGCCGTTCGATTGCATAAAATAGACCGGTGTCTCACCCAGTGGTCTCGAGAATTGCTCGACATAGCGCTCGAGTATGGGAGATAGATACGCGTCGGCGACGGCGGTGTCGGCCCGGTAAACGAGCTTGATAAGGGGACTCACCTGGCTCGACAGGGTGACGCTGGTGAAGCCTGCCTGCCTGGCGATCCTGGCGCAGGCCAGCTCATGCTCCGGATAGAGATAGCTGTGCATGAACGCCACGGCACAGGATCGAAAGCCTTCTTTCTCCACCTGGGGGCGAAGCAGCGCCAGGGTTGCTCCGGCATCGAAGGGCTCGAGCTCTTCGCCGTGTGCGGATAGACGCCCTGGTACTTCCAGTGCGTAGCTGTAGAGAGGTCTGTACGGTTTTATGTGTCTGGCGAAAATGTCGGGTCGATTCTGATAACCAATTGCCAGGGCGTCTTTGAAGCCGCGATTGGTGATCAGAAGAGTGGGCTCGCCTTTGCGCTCAAGAAGGGCGTTGGTGGCCACGGTGGTGCCCATGCGAACCTGATCGATGGCGCCTCTGGATATGGTGTCAATAGAGCTGTCTTCCAGGACTCTTCTGATTCCTTCCAGGCAGGCATCTGCGTAGTGCTCGGGATCCTCCGATAGAAGCTTGATCACCGAGATGGATCCGTCTTCCGCTACGGCGACCAGGTCGGTGAAAGTGCCTCCCCGGTCGATAAAAAATTGCCAGACTCTATCTTTGTTGCTCACGCAACAATGATACAGTCAACTCTGCTCAAGCACTGGTTCCCTGCAACTTCAGGAGCCGCTGGCGCCCATTGCGGCAGCGGACATCTTGTCCAGGTTGTCCGAGATTGCCGAGAAGGCGTTGGAGACCGCAGGTCCGATGCTGCCGGAGCCGAATGCGAACATCAGGGCTACCAGGACAGCAATGAACGCAAGGACTGCGCCATACTCTGTGATTGCCTGGCCATCTTTTCCGCGCTTGAGTTTCCAGCTTCTAATAGTGCTCAATCTATTTCTTAGTCTTCGTAGCATGTTGGTAAGGTCCGATGATGGCGAGAGCATGGTCTTAGCCTAATTCCATGATACACCAGGCCGGTTTTTGGTATGGTGTGGATCTGAGGCTGTAGACGTAGTCAGGACGGGGATTCCACCGTCAGTTCGTGATCGGGGCAATCTCGAAAAAATTGCTGATCATCGAGACTGAATCGGCATAAGCAGTCATGTTGTTTAGTTCTTGAGCCATTCTCGAGAACGCTCCCGAGACGGCCGGTGCCAACTTACCCGGCGCGAAAGCAAAGACCATTGCCACCAGGATGGCAATGAAAGCCAGGATCATGGCATATTCGCTTATCGCTTGTCCCCGGAGACGTTTTTTCCGTCGTTTTGGGATTGTGTTTGCAGGCGTCACGGATTTGCCCCCAAATTACGTGCTCCGGTTGTAAGTCCGAACACCAGTTACCTGGTGTACTGAGCATACACCGAAATCGGGCTGAATTTGGGCAATTTGGTTTCGTACAAGGCTATTTCTATCGTAGCAAAGAGGAAAGCGTCCTGTGATTACAGGACGCTTTCCGGGCAGCAGCATATAGAGAGATCAGGATTAAATTTGTCGACAGGCGCGCAATTTGCGGCTTTTCCGATTGTTGCGACTTTTTAAGCTAAATCGCGAGCTTCAGCTGGGCTGATCTTTCGGGCAGAGGGGCGGGTTCTCCGGGCATTGCCCGCCTTCGTCCGGATGAAAGTCGTGCGGAGATAAATTGTCTGGCTCGATCGTAATTGTCCGGCTCGAAAAACCTCCGGTAACGGACCAGCAGATCCGGTCTGTTGTTGATTTCGGGATAAGACAGGCTGCCCACCCAGGCGCGGTCAACATAGGGCTCGATAAGGGCCACCAGCCGCCGGGGATTGCAGGGAA
>JAGQHH010000580.1 GCA_020431945.1 Cyanobacteria bacterium HKST-UBA02
TCGCCAACGGTATGGAAATCCTTGGAATCGCCTGGGGCGGACCGACAATGATCATGGGCTTCATGCACATGGCTGCCGGCACCCACGATGCCATGAAGAAAGTGCTGTTCGGCGCAGCTGGTGTCACCGGCGGTCTCGCCACCCCCGGCGCCATCAACTGGCTCGTCGCATCCGCCAGAGATGCCAACCTCTTCAGCTAACGACTGAAGAAGGGAACACCAAAAGTTTTCCCCCGCCAACGCCAGCCAGAGACCTCCCGGAAGGGGGGTTTTTGGTCGTTCTGGGGTTCCATTGACTGGGACTGGGCTTGCCCTGTAGAGTAAAAATCATGCTTACTCCTGATCAGCGCGAGCGTTATCAAAGTCAGATCGCTCTTTCGGGAATGAGCGAGAGCAGCCAGGAGCGTCTTCTTGCAGGGTCGATCAGTGTCATCACTGGTGCCCACAGCGCCGCTATGACCATCGAGCACCTGGTGGACGCCGGGGTCGGACGCATCAATATCTTCAATAACAGCGCCGAAGAAGAATACGAGGTCAGCCATAATCTGGCCACCAGAGGACCGGCAAACCCGGATGTCACCCTGGAGTTCAACAGGATCGAGGCGGGCAGCCAGTATCTCGAGGAGATGGTGGAAGGCGCCAGCGTCATCGTGGAAGCCACTCTGGACTGGCAGCTCAAGCTCAAACTGAGCGATCTCGCCATGGCTAGCGGGGTCCCACTGATCCACACCGGCGGCAGTGGCTTTCGCCAGCAGGTTTATGTAATGGTCCCCGGACGCTCTGCTTGTCTTCGCTGTGTCCTGCCCCGAGCCGGAATAGACGACTATCCCCTCACCCCGGTGAGCCGCGTCAACTTCCCTCCGGTGGACGCCTGGGCCGCCTCGATTATGTCTCTGGAATCCCTCAAGCTCACCGGTCGACTCGGTGTCACCCAGGCTAATGAGCTCTGGAAGCTGGACGGTCTCAGCGGCGAGCTCGAGACTCTCAGGGGTCTCGATCCGCAAAAAGACTGCCCCGACTGCGGGCGCTATTGAAGCAAGGCCTCTTCCGGAGGCTCCAGGGACGGGCAGCTCGCCGACTTGAGGGCGGCCAGGATAGTGTCGGCCCTGCCATGATAACGATTGCGAATCAGGGTCTCGAACAGGTCCCACTGCCTTCTTGCTTCTCTGATAGCCAGACCCCGGGCGACCTTCGCCATGGTCGTACCGGCTACCGCTCGGTCGAGCAGGGCTCCTCGACTGTCACGGTCGATTAATCTCAGTCCGGCCGTGGACCCGCTCTCGCCCAGTTTGCGCCAGTCGAAGAGATCGATGGAGTAGGGGTCGAAATCACCACCGGTAATACTGGAGAGACGGTCGACCTGCTCTTTCAGAAATGACGTGTTCCGGTAGAAGCATGATGAGGTGTGAAGCAGCATCCCGAAATGAAAAAGGGTCCTTGTCCGCATCTCCGGGTCCTCGTCGGCGGAAGCCGCATAGTTGAGGGCGCGGGTCTGCTCGCCTTTCATATATCGATATGAGCGCCAGAGAGCTTTCGTCTCGAAATGCCGCTGAGGCTCGACGCTCTCGTCATAGCTCTTCGAGT
>JAGQHH010000581.1 GCA_020431945.1 Cyanobacteria bacterium HKST-UBA02
AGAGAGAGAATCCCAAGGTTTGTTCTGGTGAGATAGAGAGAGAGAATCCCATGTGAAATAATGAGCAAATGGCGAATTTGCGGACTCTAACTATTCTGCTTTGCATACTTCTCTTGTCTGGCCCGGCAGCGAGCCAGGCGGCTCCGGCAGCCGGGAAAGTCGACACTGTCGACTGCCTGGTGCTCAAGCAGAGAGACCTCAAAGTTGGCAAGATGACCGTTTTTTTCGCCGGGGATCGCATCCGGGTAGACTCCATGAACGGTCAGGGAACAATTATCTCGAAGGCGCCGGACTGGACCGTTCTCATCTTCAACCGCGATCGCCAGGCCATCTCGGTAGGTCCGAAAGATTGGCATGAAAAGGGTCTGGACAACCTCATGAACACCAAGAGAGTCCTTAAATGGAAACCAAGGGCAACTCCGTTTATGGGCCATAAAGCCTGGGAGAGTACCAGGATGACCTTCGCGAACGCCGAGGATCGGACCATGGAAGACTTTTACAGAACGAAGAAAGAAAAGCCGGTAAAAAAGAGCTGGAAGAAAGAGCCAACCACATATATCGCATCCAGCAAGCTGGGACTTACCGAAGCAGAGTATAAGTTCGCTCAGGGTCTCTACCAGACACCTCCGTCAGCCAGCGTACTTCTTGCCACCCTGGGACCGGGACCGGGGAAGAGCAGTTTCAGCACGGTCTCCATCAAGAAAGAGAAAGTGCCTGTTTCGCTTTTTATCCCGCCGCGCAAACTGAACAGGGCGCCGACCATAACGGCGGTCCTGACAGGAAAAGGCATCGAGGAGATGCTACTCAATTTCTCCGGGGCAAAGTGATCCCATGAAAAATCTTGGGGATATATACAGAGAGCTTGCCTCCATGGAGCCTTTTCTCCAGGCTCTGGGGGATGACGAGATCCTGTCCAGCACACGACTGGCCCTGGCGGAGCCTGACGGCAACCAGAAACTGGCAGCGGTAAAGGCAGTGCTCGAGATGCTCAGAGAAAGACTCGACCAGCACGGCGATGTCGGCTCGAATGAGAGAATGCGTCTACTGGTCATGCTCAATTCGATCAAAAGAGACGATCTGCATAAATCGAGCACCACCATAGACAATATCGTCCAGGAGCTCGACGAGCGCCATGTCCGGGTAGAAGTGATCGCCCCCTGGGGCGAGGATCGGCCCTTTACCCGGTTCAAAGAGCGCTTCCCCCTTGCCTCCTGGCGCTTCGTCGACTGGAGCAGAGTACCCGATTGTTTCGAGAAGTCTGTGAGGGACCCGGACGAGATCAAATCGATTTTCCAGAGCCTCTGCCGGGACAACTCAATCGATGACGGAGAGGTCTTCATCACCACCAGCTTCGTCGAGCCGAACCTGAGAATGTCTCTCACCGATCTTCTCGCCTGTGCCGATGTGCTGGCCCGCTACGGCACCGACCTGCTTTTCATAAGTGATGACGCCGACTGGGTCTTCGAGATCTATCATGAAGGGGACATCGGCTTCGGTCTGGCACCGCTATGAAATTTTGTCCAAACTCGAGACCATCGGTATAGACTCCGGTAACTTGTACGCCTGGCTGGCGATTGGCGACGGCCCAGCTACTTACCAGCTCGATTCGATTAGAAAGCTTCCTTGAAGGCTCCGCCCTGGAAGACTATCGTCTTGCCCGAATTGGCCGGAATCTTTTGCCCGGGTACAACAATCCCCACGAGGTTGAGGGGATCGCAAGCGCTGATCTGAATCAGCCTGTCACCGGCATTTTTGCGACTTGCACGGAGCGATTCCACAGCGGGCTTGAGGGCGAACTGCTCTCCGATAAAACCACTGACGAACCTGCCGCCCCGGATCTTTCCCTGGGCCTCGAGACGTCTCAAACACATGAGCATCTCGCGCCAGGAAGGCAGATTGTTCTCTCGTGCCAGAAGCTCCCGGAAGATGACGCCATAGCGCTTGAGAAGCATGAAACAAACGTTTTCGACATGGCTGTCGAGATAATTTTCACCGTCCTCCCGGGGCTCCTCCTCCACCATCGTCCAGCGTCCCTGGCTGTGGCGTGGCCGACTGGCTTTCTTATATCGCCCCTGTCCGGCTCTGCGTCTGGGATCTATCAAAGCACGCAGATTGTCGAAACCATCGGCGGTGACCAGTCCGGCAGTAACGAGCTCCCAGAGACCAGCCTCCACTTCAGCAGGAAGCAAGCCGGTCAGACGAACCAGATCGACGAAGAACGAGGCTCCTCTCTTCTCCAGATGAGCGAGGACTTTAGCGGCGGGGACGCTCAATACCGAGGTATCGACAGGCTCTCCAGGGCTTCGTAACAGGAGCCCCTTCTCACGCAGATAGAATGCCACCGGCGAATTGCTGGCAGGGAGTATGCGCTTTTCTCGGGCATCAGCCTCGCCGCCTGAAAAAGCAGGATGCCTGGAGATTCGCGCCCAGCCGATCTGGCCCGTCAGGCAGAGCTTGTCGATGAAATCGCTCTTGTATTCGCGCACCCGTCTCTTCAGGATCTGCGACTCCCAGGCATTGGCGGGAATCTCGAAACAATCGAGCTGGCCGATCACAGCCAGGACGCCATGCTCTCCGGCAAGCTGGCTGCCCTCGGCAACATGCTGCCAGGAAAAGAGCCAGTCCATGAATTGCGCCCTGGTGACCGGCTCGATCTGTTTGCGGATAGAGCCCAGGGTGAGCCTGTGAATACGAGCAAGAAGACCGCGCTCGCACCACTGAGTAGCATCTCTGTCAGAAAGAAAATTTCCCTGCATGATCAGACCACGGGACTCCAGGGCACCAATAGCAGTGGCTATGGCAGCCGCCTCGACAGAGAGAATATCCTTCAAATCCCCGGCAGTCACCGGACCAAGGTGCATGAGCCAGCCCGCCACAGCCTGCTCCACGACATCGCCCTCGAGATCATTCTCCAGATCGCCTGCCAGAAGCCTCCGGGCATCATTTTCTTTCTCGACCGCCACAAGATATTCACGCCCGCCTGCTTGCAGCCTGATTGCCCGGCGGCTGCTCTCGAGCTCGCGGAAAAGGCCCTGCAGAGCCTCTGACTCACTGACCCAGTGCCAGTCTCCGGGTAAGACAACGAGGGTCATGAGCAGGTCATAGAACTCGTCGGAGTTTCGTATATCAGGAGAAGCATCCCGGCAGACCTGTTCGATGGCGCCGGGATCGAGAGCCCCGAACTCGCGGACGATGCTGTCGGGGAGCACCCGCCGCATCTCCACCGCCCGCGCCCGGCGCTCTTCCAGTGGCGCATCATCGAGATAAGCATAAGGATTGGCATTGAGAATCTCGGCAGAAAATGCCGAGGGTGTCACGGTGTCCACAGCCACACATTCGATCTCGCCGCTTTCTATACGATGGAGAATATCTGTAAGACCATCGAGATCCATTGCCTCATTGAGCACATCTTTCATGACCTCATTGGTAAGGGGATGGTCCGGCAGACTGATATCGCCCACGACATTGTCCTGGCAGGCTGCCGCCTGGGGGAAGACTGCCGCGAGTAGATCCTCCGATTTCATGCGCTGAAGATGCGGGGGCACTTTTTTACCTCCCCAAAAGCGCAGGAGCGCCAGAGAACGACTGGCGTCCCAGCGCCAGCGTACCGGGAAAAGAGGCGAGACCAGGGCGGTCTGCTCCAGCACATGCCTGACGGAAGCCGTGTGCAAGAAGTTGAATACATCCGCCAGGGGAAAGCTGTGCTGCTCTGTAAGAGATATATTGATACCTTCATCGGTGGCAGAAGCCTGCAGCTCGAGGTCGAAACTCCGGCAGAAGCGCTTGCGCAGAGCAAGCCCCCAGGCTTTGTTGATTCTCGCTCCGAAAGGAGCATGAATAATCAGCTGCATGCCGCCACTCTCGTCGAAGAAGCGCTCGGCAACTACCCTGCTCTGGGTGGGCACGGTACCCAGCACCAGCAGGCCTTCTCTGACATAGTCGATGGCCTGCCGGGCCGACTCCCGGGTGAGGCTGCAGCGCTCCATCAAAGACTGCTCGAGACGGTCGAAAGTAATCCCATTCTTTATGGCATCCGCGATCTCCTGCCTGAGTTCCGCCACATGCCTGGAGAGCTCGACGGTTCTCCCAGGCGCCTCCCCGAGCCAGAAAGGCACCGACGGAGAGGCACCCCGGGCATCCTCGACTCTCACTCGGCCCGACAGGCTCTCTACCCGTTTGACCCGCCATGAAGTATTGCCCAGGAGGATGATATCGCCTCGATTGCTCTCGATGGCGAAGTCCTCATCAAGAGTTCCGACCACGGTCTCATCCGGTTCCACCACCACGGTAAAAAGAGCGTTGTCGGGAATCGCACCGCCATTGGTGATAGCTACCAGGCGTGCTCCCCGCCGGCCGGCAAGGCGGTGGTTGATCCTGTCTCGATGAAGAAAGCGAGCATGGGTGGTCTTTCGCCCGGCGACACCTTCTGAGAGCATCTCGAGAATACTCTCGTATTCATCCCGGCTCAGATCTCGGTATGGATAAGCGCCACGCACCAGATCGAAAAGCTCGTCTTCCTGACAGTCCCGGCTGGCACACTCCGCCACGATTTGCTGGGCGAGAATGTCATAAGGCCGCTCCGGTATGACAATCCGGTCCAGATCAAGCTCACCGATTGCTTTCACAAGGGCGGCACATTCGATAAGCTCATCACGAGTGGTGGCGAAAAATCTTCCCTTGGGAATGGCGCCGCGCCAGTGCCCGGCTCGGCCTACTCGCTGGAGAGCCACGGCTATATTGCGTGGGGAGCCGATCTGGCAAACGAGATCCACGCCCCCCACATCGATGCCCAGCTCGAGAGAAGCTGTAGCAACCAGGACTTTGAGCTCACCTGCCTTGAGTCGGCTCTCCGCCGACAGTCTCAGATCCCGGGAGAGGCTGCCATGGTGGCAGCCCACAAGCTCCGGCGAAAGCCTGTCCGAAAGCTGATGGGCCCGGCGCTCGGCAAGACGGCGTGTGTTGACGAAT